>LIBV01000013.1 GCA_001438335.1 Pelagibacteraceae bacterium BACL5 MAG-120820-bin39 | reverse complement strand
AGTAAATTAAGTCCAGTTTGTTTTAAACCGATCATTTCCATATAATTTTTTTTCTCAGTTATATCAAGCTCATTTATTTGATTTTCTATATCTGCTGATACGATAATTGTTTTTTCTTCTCCAAATTTTTCTATAAACTTCTTGGTATAATCATTTCCATTTTGCACACTTTGTTCGTCTACATTACAAACAAAAATTTTGGGTTTAATTGATAAAAGACCACTCTGATTTAGTTGTTTAGTTTCAAATTGGTCTATAAGTATATTAATGTCTTTATCGTTATTTATACAATCTAATGCAATTTCTAAAATTTTTAGTTGTATTTCGTCAACATTTTTTTTATTACTTTTTTCCATTCTTTTCTGAATTGACTCTAAATCAGCCAACATCATTTCAGTTTCAATAATCTCCAAATCTCTTACAGGATCTACTGTTGGATTTACATTTTGAATATCATCTGAGTCAAAGCATCTAATCATATGAATTATCGCATCAACCTCTCTAATGTGGGATAAAAATTTATTTCCCAATCCTTCACCTTTTGATGCGCCTTTGACTAATCCAGCAATATCAACAAAAGAAATAGTAGTATTGATAATTTTTTTGGATTGTGAAATTTTAGCAAGATTTTCTAATCTTGTATCAGGGACAGGAACCACTCCAACATTTGGATCAATTGTACAAAACGGAAAATTGGCTGCTTGTGCTTTACTTGAATTTGTAAGGGCATTAAAAAGTGTGGATTTACCAACATTTGGCAAGCCAACAATTCCACACTTAAAACTCATTATTTATTATTTACAGTACTTGAGAATAGATCCAATTTTTTTTTGATAAGTATTGAAATCGAATCTGTAATATTTTTAGAAATTTTTTCTAACCCAAGTATTTCATCTTCATCAAAATCTTTCAAAACATAATCTGCAACTTCAATATTATCTTTGGGTTTTCCAATACCTATTCTTACTCTGGAATAATCTTTACCAATAAATTTATCAATAGACTCTATTCCATTATGACCTGCACTTGATCCACCAAATTTTGCTTTAATTTTTCCAAACTCTATATCCAGATCGTCATGAAACACGATGACATCTTCTGCATCAATTTTGAAATACTCAATTAATTCTCTTATACAAATTCCTGAATTATTCATGAATGTAAGAGGTTTGATTGCATAAACTTTCTCATTATCAACATTTCCTGTAGTTAAAAGACCTTTAAATTTAGGTTTTTGTTTTGAAAGTGCAAATTTTTTGTTTATTGCATCAATAATTTTAAATCCTACATTATGTCTATTATTTTCACTGTCTGGTGTTGGATTACCTAAACCTACAAATAATAACATAATTTTTTAGTGAAAAGAGATTTTCAATTTAAATTGATTATTTTTTTTCTACTGCAGCTTTTTTATCTTCGCCTTCAGCATTTTCAGCTTTTTCACCTTCAACAGCCGCATCATCAGTTGCCGCTGCAGCTTCTGCCTCAGCTGGTTTTTCAGGTTCTTTCATAACAGTTGGTGCAGCTAAAGTTGCAATTACAAAGTCTCTTCCTAGAATTGTAGGCACAACGTCTTGTTCTAATTTAACTGAAGAAATTTTAAAACTTTCACCTATATCAATTCCATCTAAATCTAAGGTAATATTTCCAGGTATTTTTTCACTTGGACATCTTAATTCTACCTTACGTCTAACTATGTTTAAAACTCCACCTCTTTTTAGTCCTGGAGATTTGTCATGATTGATAAAATTAACTGGAACTTCTATTCTAATTTTTACACCAGGAACAACTCTTAAAAAGTCAACATGGATTGGCTCATCAGTCAAAACATGATATGTAATTTCTCTTGGTAACACATTTTGTGGTGTACCATTCACATTCAATGTCACTATATTTGATAAGAAATTTTCTTTTTCTATTAGAATTTTAAGTAATTTTTTTGATATGGAAATTTTTACATTTTCTTCCTTACCGCCATAAACGATAGCTGGAATATTTCCATTTAATCTAAGAGCATTAAGCTCTCCTTTGGTAATGTCAGTTCTAATCTGTGCTTCTAATGAATTCATAAAAATCAAGGGTTTTTAGCCCAAGTTCTTAAATAACTCAAGGTAATTATTTAAACAAATCTGAAACTGATGTGGAATTAGAAATTCTTTTTATTGCTTCACCCATTAGCGTTGAAATAGACAAAACCTCAATGTTTTTAGCACTTTTTATTTTTTCACTATTATCAATGGTGTCTGTAATAACTAAATTCTTGATAACTGAACTTTTTATTTTTTTTACAGCCTCACCGCTAAGCACCCCATGAGTAATATAAACAAAAACTTCTTTTGCTCCTCTGTCTTTTAAGGCTTGGGCCGCATTAACAATTGTTCCTCCTGAGTCAATAATATCATCTACTATGATACAAGTTTTTCCTTTAACATTTCCAATTATATTCATAACCTGAGATTGCCCAGGTTTTGGTCTTCTCTTATCAATTATAGCTAAACCAACATTTAAAAGTTTTCCTAAAGCACGAGCTCTTTCAGTTGCCCCAACATCTGGAGCAACACATATAATATTTTTACTTTTAATTCTTTTTTTTGCGTGTCTTGCAAAAATCGGTGTTGCAAATAAGTTATCAACTGGAATATCAAAAAATCCTTGTATTTGACCTGCGTGTAAATCAACAGTTACAACTCTATCTGCACCTGCTTTTGTAATTAAATTAGAAACTAATTTTGCTGATATGGATGTTCTTGGAACAACTTTTCTATCTTGTCTTGCATATCCGAAATAAGGAATTACCGCAGTGATATTTTTTGCCGACGATCTTTTTAAAGCATCAATACAAAGTAGTAGTTCCATTAAATTATCATTAGCAGGTGAAGATACGGACTGTATTATAAATATACTGTTACCTCTAATGTTTTCATTTATTTCAACATAAATCTCTCCATCAGAAAATTTTTTTATACTAGAATTAACTAATTTGCTTTTTAAATATTTAGCTATACTTTTGCTAAGAGGTTTGTTGCTATTTCCTGATAATAATTTCATTGAGTAACCTAATTAATCATAATTATTGAAATATTTCTACCATAATCATTTTGACTAAGACTTAAAGCTCTTCTTGCACTAAAAAAATTATTATTAACATTAAAAGTATCTTTATTTATTATATCAATGTTTCTAATTTTATTATCTTTTAGTTCTTTAAGTATATATTTTGACAAATTAAAATACATCTTGCCTTTAGAATTTTTAAAAAAAACTTTATTATTCTGATTTTTTTTTAAAAATTTAGATTTGAAATCTTCTCTTATTTCATAGTTTTTGAAGCTTATTGTTGGCCCAATTGCAGCAGTTATATTTTTTGTCATACATCCTTTTTTTTTCATGAATTTTATTACTTTATTTATTATTCCTTTATAAGCTCCCTTCCATCCAGCATGGATAGCAGCAATTATTTTTTTCTCATCATCAAATAACAATAATGGAGCACAATCCGCAGTTAATACTGCAATAGGGAGTTTTTTTTGATTAGTAATAATAGCATCTGCTTTTGGTCTTTGTTTTGAGAATTTATAATTTTTATGAACATAAATTATTTTGCTACTATGAATTTGATGAAGCAAGA
The DNA here is from genome assembly GCA_001438335.1 of Pelagibacteraceae bacterium BACL5 MAG-120820-bin39. Taxonomy (GTDB): domain Bacteria; phylum Pseudomonadota; class Alphaproteobacteria; order Pelagibacterales; family Pelagibacteraceae; genus Pelagibacter. Next base: position 11,380 of record LIBV01000013.1, on the reverse strand, counting down.
AAATATTATTTGGTGTTTTTCCAATTTTTTTTTTTACAATTTCTAAATTTTGTTTAACAAAGTTTGGCTTATCCTTAGAACCGGGCCCACAATTTAAACTTTTATAAATACCTTTCGATTTTCCTCCATTAGCATTAAAAAAAGCATGGCGGATATTCTTAAATTTGGAGAGTTTTTTTGAGGAAATCAATTAAAATCCAGTTTTAAATTTATTATTTACATTTTTAATTAACATAACTTTAAAAAGATTGCCCATCTCACTATCATGAATCAATCTTTTTAATCTATAAAAAATATCTGCCTTTTTTGAAAAAGTTTCTTTTTTACCAATAATCTCAGCTCTTTTTAGAATACCCATATTAGTAAGAAATTTCTTTTGATTTGTCATTATGGTGTTTAAATTTTTTATATTATTAATTAATTTTTTAATAAAATTAAAATTAAGATTATAAGTGATATCTGCTTTTCCGATATTCTCTAAAATATTAACATATTTATGATTTGAAATAGCTTGCAAGGTATTTTTCATTTTAGTCTCATTGTATCCATAATCTATAATTAACAATCCACCATTATTTTTTTTTATGATATTTGAGATTGATTTTAGATATTTTATAGCATCAGGAGAGTACTCAATAATCATTTGATTTCTTGATATATTAAATTGAATTTTTTTTTCAAAATTTTTCATATTGAATTTTTTATCAATAAATTCAAAATTGTTATGGTTTTTAATATTAACATGTCTTTCAAACCAATTTTGATTTTTTTTAATAAATTGCTTAATTGGTAACGCATCAAAAAATTCGTTTGCAATAAATATAGAAGGAAGTTTATTTATTTTTTTAATATCCTTTGTCCAGATTATATTATTAAAATTTATTCTCTTTTTTTGAAGTTCAATTAAATATTTGCTTTTTTCATGAATTATTATTTGGCATGATTTCAAAAAGTCAGGGAAATTCCTAAAAGTTTCAATCAAAACTTTCATCATTTCACCATTGCCAGCTCCTAGCTCAATTAGATTAAACTTTTTTGGGCTTCCTATACTTTGCCAAAATGTAATAATCCATATACCCATAATTTCAGAAAAAAGTCTTGATATGTTGGGAGCAGTTACAAAGTCCCCCTTACTACCAAAGGGATTATGGCTCATATAATATCCGATCTCTTTATCATAAAGAGCGTAATCAATGAATTTATCTAGAGGGACACTATCTTTGTTGGATAATTTCATTTTTGAATAATATTAAACTCAATCCAACTATTATAAAGATAATGCTAATTATTTGTCCCATAGTAAAACCAAATATTAAATATCCTAGTTGGGTGTCTGGAGCCCTAAAAAATTCTAATATAAATCTAAATATTGAGTAGAAAAATAAAAAAAATCCAGAGATTTTTCCAGGTATCTTCAAATATTGTTTTTTGTAAAAGTATAAAAGAATTACAAACAATACTATACCTTCAAAAAAAGCCTCATAAAGTTGAGATGGATGTCTGCTTAAATTATCTATTTGAATAAATTTAACTGCCCAAGGGACACTTGTTGTAGTGCCATAAAGTTCTGAGTTTAAAAAATTTGCAATTCTTCCAAAGAAAATACCTATTGGAGCTACAAGCGCCACAACATCCATATAATAAAAAGAATTATCGTTATTTATTTTACCAAATATTAAGCTTGATATTATAATGCCTGCCACAGCACCATGAAAAGACATGCCTCCTTCCCAGATCTTTAGAATGTCAGTAAGGTTAACTAGATAGTAATCAAAATTATAAATAAAAACATAACCCAGTCTTCCACCAATAATTATTCCTAAGATTAAATAAGTAATATAATCATCAAATTTTACATTTACTTGCTGATTAGTTAAAAAAATTTTTTTGCTTAATATCCAGCCAATTAAAATACCAACAATATATGCAAGAGAATACCATCGTATCTCAAGTGAAAATAATTGAAAAGCAACTGGGTCAAAATTATTAATGAACATTTTAAATAATACTTATAAAGTACATGAAGTTTATAAATAAATATATGAAAAACTCAAAATTTGTAATTGATAAACTTGCAAAGTTGGTTGAACAAGGCCTTATGTCATCTAAAGATGTGGGTACTGAATTGTTAAATATCTTAAAATCAAAAAGAGATGAGATAGTATTTAAGATGAAATTAACAAGTAAAGATGAATTTGATATACTTTCTAAAAGAGTTGAAAATTTAGAAAAAATTATAGAAAAAATGAATATTAAAAAGAAAAAAAATTCTAAACGGGTAAAAAGATCTTAACACTAAGTCCTTTCATCTTAGATTTTTCTAGTTTTATATTTCCTCCATGAGATCTTATGATATCTGAGGCAATTGATAAACCTAAACCAACACTAGCTTTTGCATCTGCTCTGCTTTTATCAATTTTATAAAAAGGCTTAAATACATTGTCATACTCACTTTTAGGTATTCCAGGTCCATCATCATCAATTTTGAAGAAGAGACCGTTTTCTTTTTTGGATAATTCTATTTTAATTTTTTTTGCATACTTAATTGAATTATCTATTAAGTTATTTATACATCTTTTGATTAAATTTTTTCTTCCATTTAAATAAACTCTTGGAATTAAATTTTTTGATATATTTTCATTATTATATTTTTGAATAATATCATCTATGAGTTCTGACAGATCAAAAATTTCATCTTTTTCTTGATAAGAGGAACTTGTAAACTGCAAATATTCATTAAGCATTTTTTCCATTTCATTAATATCTTCTGATAATTTTTTAGATAATTCATTGTCTTTAATAAAAGCCAATTGAAGCTTCATTCTAGTTAGAGGGGTTCTTAAATCATGACTTATCCCTGAAAGCATTTCAGATCTTTGATTTAAGTGTCTAATAATTCTTTTTCTCATTTTATCAAATTCATATCCAGCTTGTCTAATTTCTGATGCCCCTGAGGGTTTAAATTCTTCTATCTCTTCTCCTTTTCCAAATTTTTCAGCTGCTCGAGCCAGATTAGTAATTGGTCTTGTTTGGTTTTTTAAAAATATTAAGGATATAATAACCATTATGATTGCTGGTACCGTAATCCATAAGGCAAAAATTCTTGCTGTAGAGCTGGTTACTCTATCTTTATGAATTAAAAATTTAAAATAACCATTTTCATATTGAATTCTTATATCAATAAGTTCTTTGTAATTTGTGGTGTTAAACCAGAATCTTCCAAAACCAAATTTATCTTTCAATTCTCTTCTTAGGCTTCTGTCTATTGGACTAAACCAGCGCTTCGAGTATTCATTTTGAATTTTTTCGTTTTGAATTAATTCAATATTTAAATCTAGGTAGGAAGAGAAAAGATTTGTTAGATCATTTTTATTAAATTTTTCTTGATCATAAACTTTAACAAATGTGCTAATCTCATTTACTAGCGCTCTCGTCATTCCTTTATTAGTTTTTATCCAAAGACTGTCAAAAAATACTACCGTGACCACTAATTGAAGAACAATAACTGGAACTGCTACTATTAATAAAGCTCTATAAAATAATCTCTTGGGAAGTAAATTTTTTATAAATTTACTCAATCCATAAAACATATCCCGCTCCTCTGATTGTTTGTAAATATTTTGGGTTCTTTGGATCAATCTCTATTTTTTTTCTTAAACGAGTGATGATTACATCAATTGATCTTTCTTTATCTAAATTTATTAATGAACCAATACTTTCTCTTGAAAAAGTGGTACCTGGACTATTAATCATTTTTTCAAGTATAGTCTTTTCAGTATTATTAATTTTAAATTCTTTATTATTTTTGAATATTAAAAGTTTATTAAGATCAATTTTTATATTTTCAAATTCTATTACTCTTTTTAAATCTTTCTTTTTAGTTTTATTTAAAATATTTTTTATTCTTAGTATCAGCTCTTTAGGCTCAAAAGGTTTTGGTAGATAATCATCAGCGCCTATTTCAAGTCCCTCAATTCTTTCTGAAGCTTCACCTTTTGCTGTTAATAATATAATAGGAGTATCAAGTTTATTTTTATTATCTTTTATAAATTCTAAACCACTTTTACCTGGCATCATTATATCTAGAATGATTAAATCAAATTTAACTACTTTGATTTTCGCAGAGGCATTTTCAGCGTTATCTGCTGTCGAAACTAAAAAATTATTTTCATTTAAATATTTTTTTACTAAAAGCCTAATTCCATCATCATCATCTACAACTAAGATATGTGCAATAAATTTATTCATTGATAATTCTATTTAAAACATTATCAAAATTAATTACCTCTTCAGGGCTTGATTTTAATAAAGCGTTATAAATTCTTTTTTTTTGGATTTCAAAAATTTCACTAAATATTTTTTTTCCATTTTCATTTAAATAAACATGTTTTATTCTAGTATCTTGTTCATCTTTTTTAAAACTTAGTATCTCCAGTTTTATAAGATCTTTAAGCACTCTATTAAGGCTCTGTTTTGTAACTTTAAGTCGTTTTAGAAGATCTGAAATGGATATACCATCATACATAGAAAGTAAGTGAATTACTTTATGATGAGCAATACCAATTTTATATTTGTTTAAAACTTTTTTAGAGTCAGAAAATGTCTCTCTATAACTAACAAATAATTTTTCAATCAAGTCTTTTAATTGTTCATCCTTTAAATATAAAAGTTCTTTCATTATTGGTAAGTTATATTGACATATTGCAGATACAAAGATATTTTTCGATTATAATTTAAATTTTTCATGCATGATACCCTACGATAAAAGATCTGGTAAAATATGGTACAACGGCGACTTAGTAGATTGGTCAGACGTTAAGGTTCATGTTTTAAGCCATGGATTGCATTATGCAAGCTGTGTTTTTGAAGGTGAAAGAGTTTATGATGGTTCAATATTTAAACTTGAAGAACACACAACAAGATTTTTTTATTCTGCAAAAAGAATGGGTTTTGAAATTCCTTATACAGAAGAACAAATTAATCTTGCTTCAAATAAAATTATAGCAACTCAAAATGTTGAAAATGGATATGTTCGACCTGTTGCTTGGAGAGGCAGTGAGATGATGGCAATTTCTGCTCAACAAACAAAAATACATGTAGCGATAGCTACTTGGGAGTGGGGATCATATTTTGATCCAAAATTAAAAGTAGAAGGAATTAAACTCAATATTTCAAATTGGAGAAGACCTGCGCCAAATTCTATACCTTGGGATACAAAAGCTTCAGGCCTTTACATGATTTGTACATTATCAAAACATGAAGCAGAAAATCAAGGTTATACAGACTCATTGATGTTAGATCATGAAGGCAATGTTGCTGAAGCAACTGGAGCTAATATTTTTTTTAAGGATAAAAATGGAGAATTACACACTCCAATTCCAGATTCTTTTTTAGACGGAATAACTAGAAGAACAGTTATTGGAATTGCCAGATCTAAAAATATAAAAGTCAACGAGAGAAAAATTAAGCCTTCTGAGCTATCTAGCTTTGTTGGATGTTTTTTGACAGGTACAGCAGCTGAAGTTACACCTGTATCTATGATAGCAGATTATAAGTTTAAAGTTTGTAATACAATTATTGATCTTAATGAAAGTTATCAAGCTTTAGTAAGAAAGAAAAAAGCAGCCTAATCTTTATTGTCTTCAGATATAGCGTGATCAATTCCCTTACGCATATATTCATAACCTGTAAAAAGTGTCAAAGCCGCAGATAACCATAATAGTATTATTCCAATAGTCTGAGCGTTATAATCTTGAAAATTTATTATTTTATTTCCTGTTTCTCCTGATAGCAAAAGAGCAATAGATATCATTTGCAAAACAGTTTTCAATTTTGCCAGATTGGATACGGGTAATTTAATTTTACCTTTTGCTAAAAATTCTCTTAGACCAGAAATTAATATTTCTCGAGTTAATATGATAATTGCAGCAATAACCTCGTAGTGTCTTATTGTACCATCCATCACCAACAGTATTAAAGCTGTAGCAACAATAATTTTATCAGCAATTGGATCTAATAATTCTCCTAATTTTGACTCTTCGCCAAGCATTCTTGCCAGCATCCCATCTAAAAAATCTGTAAATGATGCAATAATAAATAGTATCAAAGCAGTTAAATCACCATAGAAACCTGGTAGATAGAAAGCCAAAACAAAAAAAGGTACAATTATTATCCTGCCGATAGTAAGAATATTTGGAATTTTTTTTAACATAATTATTCGTGAAAAAAGTTATATATCTTTTTTGCAACTTTTTCTTCAACACCTTCAACTGATTTTATTTCATCAAAACTAGCAGACTCAACTGCTCTAGCTGAGCCAAAATGGTTCAATAATGCTCTCTTTCTAATGGCTCCAATACCTGCTATTTGATCTAGAAGTGATTTTTTAAGGCTTTTAGATCTTTTAGATCTATGAGAAGTAATTGCGAATCTGTGCGCTTCATCTCTAAGTCTCTGTAAAAAAAATAAAGTAGGATCATTTCTTTCAAACTTAAAAGTTTTACCATTAAAAAAAAATGTCTCATTACCACTATTTCTATCCTTACCCTTAGCAATAGCAATCATAGGTAAATCATGAAGTCCAAATTCTTCCAAGACTTCTCTTGCAGATGAATATTGTCCTTTACCACCATCAATTAATATTAAATCTGGTAGAGTTAGATAGTTTCCACTTTCTAACATTGCTCTTTTAAATCTTCTTGTTAATACTTCTTTGAGCATTGCAAAATCATCCTGTTCTGCTCCTTTTGTTTTAATATCAAATTTTCTATATCTTTTTTTTATAAAGCCTTCTTCGCCAAAAGTTACCATAGCACCAACGCTATTAGTTCCTTGAATATGACTATTATCGTAAACTTCTATTAAATTTATATTATTTTTAAGATCAAATTTTTTGATAATACCCTCGAATAGATTTTTGTTATTATTTGTTTCATAAATTTTTCTATTCAAAGCTTCTTTTGCATTTTTTTCAGCTAATGACACAACTTTTGCCTTAGACCCTTTTTTTGCAATGGTAATAACAATATTGCTATTTTCTTTGTGGGATAAAGTTTCTTCAATAAGTTTTTTATCTTTGATATCCAGATTAATAATGATGGATTTAGGAACACTTTTATTTTCATAAAATTGCATAATGAAAGAGGACATAATTTCCTCAATGCTTTGGTCTGGGTCATGTTTGGGGAAATAAGATTGATTTCCCCAATTTTGTTTTGCCCTATAAAAGAAAACCTGAATACAGGTTTTGCCCGACTCTTTATAGGCCGCAATTACATCAGCTTCAATTAAGTTAGCTTCATTCACTCTTTGAGAAGATTGGATAATATTTAATGATTTAATTCTATCTCTAAAAATTGAAGCTTTTTCAAAATCTAATGCTTCACTGGCTTGCTCCATTTGTTCAGATAAACTTTTTTGAATTTCTCTTGATTTTCCAGATACAAATTGAATTGCATCCTCAACTGATTTTTTATAATCAATTTGTTCAATATAATTTACACAGGGAGCAGAACATCGTTTTATTTGATAAAGTATGCATGGTCTTTCTCTGTTTTTGAAAGTACTTTCATCACAGATTCTAAGTTGGAAAACTTTTTGTAACATTTTTATGGTCCAATTTGCAGAACCAGCAGATGCAAAAGGACCAAAGTAAAACCCCTCTTTTTCTTTTTTACCTCGATGCTTTGTAACTTGGGGCCACTTATTTTGGTTACTAATAAATATAAATGGAAAAGATTTGTCATCTTTTAGTAAAATATTAAACTTTGGTTTATGTTTTTTAATTAAATTAGCTTCTAAAAGTAAAGCTTCACTTTCATTAGCCGTTGTAGTTATCTCTAGCTTAAAGGTTTGGGAGAGCATTCTTTCGGTTCTAATAATGTGATTTTTTTCAGCCACATAACTTTTTAGACGATTGGGTAGATTTTTAGCTTTTCCAACATACAGAATATCTCCTTTGTGATTTAACATTTTATAAACACCGGGACTTTTTGGTATTAATGGGAGTTCTTTTTTTATAACTTCTTTTCCTAAATCAGAACTTTTCATGACTTCTTTTTTTGGTAATTTGAATACCAACAGATGCACACTCTTTTAATATTTCTAACTTTTCTATTTTGAGTAAAATTTTACCAATTCTTTTGTCTTTAAATAGCTCATCAAAAACATCTTCAGCAAGCGTTTCAAGAAAGTTGTAATGTTTTTTTTTAACAAGTTTAGTGATTAACTTCACCACTGTTCCATAATTTACAATTGATTTAATATCCTTGTCATTAGTTGGTTTTTTATCTTCATAGTCAATTTCAAGACTAAATTTCACTTTTTGTGCTGTTTCTTTTTCAAAATCATAATACCCAAGTTTAAGTTCTAATAATAAATCTTTGATTAAGATTTTTTTTTCATAATTAAATAAATATTTATCTTTATCTATTTTAATTAATTTAAGAGAATTATTTTTTTTCATTCATTAGTTCCAATTATATCTGGAGTCTGCCAATTTAAACTTTGACCGCTATCAATTGCGATAACTTGTCCAGTAATAGATTTATTATTTATAAAAAATTCTACTGCATTACAAATTTCTTCTACGTCAACCTGTTTTTTTAATAAAGTTGCACGATATTGTTTTTTAAAATGTTTGTCACTTTGTCTTTTATTTTTTAATGTTGGACCAGGAGCAATCCCGTTAACTCTTATTTTAGGAGCTAAGCTCATAGCGCTAGTTTTGGTCAATGTGTAAAGACCTGTTTTACTAATTGTATAAGAAAAGAAAAATGGAGTTAATTTAAATACTCTTTGATCGATAATATTAATTATATTGTTATTTTTTCCTTTGATATTTTTTGAAAACTCTTTTGATAGTAAAGCAGGAGTTCTTAAATTAGTTCTAAGATGATAGCCCCAACTGTCAGTATTGAAATTTTCTAATTTATCATTCTCAAATAAGGAAGCATTATTCACTAAACAGTCAAAATAACCTAGTTTAGATTTTGCAAATTTTATAAGTTTATTAACATCTGGCTCTTTACTTAAATCACCTTGTACTAAATAAATTTTAGCTTTTTTATCAGTAAGTTCTTTTTTCAATTTTTCAGCTACAGATTTAGATTTAAAATAGTGAATGACAATTTCAACACCCTCTTTAGCTAATTTTTTGGCAATTGCAGCTCCAATCCTTGTTGCTCCACCTGTAATAATTATTTTATTTGCTTCCATTTTTTTTTTCCTTTTTGAGCTCTAGTTCCTGGTAGGCCCATTGTTGATCTTCCTTTGGGATAAACTTTATTACTTAAGTTATATTGTTTAATTTTTGGATTTAAAACAATTTCAAGATCAGTTGCTTCTAATTTTCTGATTTCGTCCCTTATTTTTGCTGCTTCTTCAAACTCTAAGTTAGTTGCTGCCTCTTTCATACGTTTGTTAAGTACTTTTAAATGCTTTTTAAGATTTCCTCCAATATTTTCATCTGTCCCAACTTTTACGTAATCTTTTTCATAAACACTTTCCAAGACATCCCCAATTTCTTTTTTAATCGTAGTAGCATCGATATTGTGTTTTTTATTGTAAGCTAGTTGAATTGCTCTTCTTCTATCCGTTTCTTTGATTGCATTCTTTATACTTTTTGTTTCTTTATCAGCGTAAAGAATTACTCTTCCATCAATATTTCTGGCAGCTCTTCCAATGGTCTGAATTAGAGATGTTTCTGATCTTAGAAATCCCTCTTTATCAGCATCGAGTATTGCAACTAAAGCACATTCTGGTATGTCCAATCCTTCTCTTAGTAAGTTAATACCTACCAAAACATCAAAAACACCTAACCTTAAGTCCCTCATTATTTCTATTCTTTCAAGAGTATCAATATCTGAGTGCAAGTATCTGACTCTTATTCCATTCTCATGAAGATATTCAGTTAAATCTTCAGCCATTTTTTTGGTTAAAGTAGTTGCTAGTACTCGATAATTTTTTTCTACAGTTTTCATGCACTCATGCATTAAATCATCAACTTGATTTTTCGCTGGTTTGATTTCAACTGGTGGATCAATTAACCCAGTAGGTCTGATGACTTGCTCTATAAATTTTCCATTTACTTGTTTTAATTCCCAAGGACTAGGAGTGGCAGATACAAAAATTGTTTGCGTGCGCATAGCATCCCATTCTTCAAATTTAAGAGGCCTGTTATCCATACATGATGGCAATCTAAATCCATATTCAGCTAACGTACTTTTTCTTGACCTATCACCTTTATACATACCATTTAATTGAGGGACGGTGACATGACATTCATCAACAAAAATTAAAGTATTGTCAGGAAAATATTCAAATAGGGTGGGAGGTGGTTCCCCAGGTTTTCTTCCAGATAAAAATCTAGAATAATTTTCAATTCCAGCACAAGAACCAGTTGCCTCTATCATCTCTAAATCAAATTTTGTCCTCTCTTCTAGTCTTTGTGCTTCAAGCAATTTATTTTCTGAACGGTGTTTTTTTAAGGTGACTTCAAGCTCTCTTTTTATTTGAATAACAGCTTGTTCTAAAGTAGGTTTTGGAGTTATGTAATGACTATTTGCATAAACCTTAATTACATCCAATTCTTTAATTAAATCACCTGTAAGTGGATCAAACTCCTCAATAAATTCTAACTTATCTCCAAAAAGACTTAGTCGCCAAGCTCGATCTTCAAGATGGGATGGAAAAATTTCTAAATACTCACCTCTTGCTCTAAAGGTTCCTCGATAAAAGTTTTGATCATTTCTTTTATATTGTAAAGCAACTAATGATTTAATTAATTGTTCTCTATTATAATCATAATTTCTTTTAAGACTTAAAGTCATTTTACTGTATGCTTCAACAGAGCCTAAACCATAAATACAAGATACACTTGAAACAATAATCACATCATCTCTTTCTAGCAGAGATCTTGTTGCAGAGTGCCTCATTCGATCTATTTGCTCGTTTATGGATGCTTCTTTTTCAATGTACGTATCTGACCTTGGCACATAAGCTTCTGGTGTATAATAATCATAATAAGACACAAAGTATTCCACTGCATTCTCTGGAAAAAACGATCTCATCTCTCCATATAGTTGGGCTGCTAAAGTTTTATTAGGTGCAAGTATTAATGCTGGACGATTTGTTTCTTGAATAACTTTTGCCATAGTAAAAGTTTTTCCAGAACCAGTTACTCCCAATAATACTTGATTTAATTTATTGGTATTAGCTCCCTCTACCAACTGTTTAATCGCATTTGGCTGATCACCTGCAGGCTTAAAATCTGATGCAAATTTAAATTTTTTTCCACCTTCTAGTTTAGAGTGTATTTGTGGATTTTTACTTTGTATTTCTGTAATTAAATCTTGATATGTATTTTGCATTATCTATAAAA
>LIBV01000012.1 GCA_001438335.1 Pelagibacteraceae bacterium BACL5 MAG-120820-bin39 | reverse complement strand
AAATGATTTTGATGAAAATGATAAACCCTTTTTAACTGGTGAAAGATCCCAAGAAGGATTTTTTTATGTTAAACATGGTATAGAGCAAGCAATTTCTAGAGGACTTGCCTATGCACCATATTCTGATTTAATTTGGTGTGAAACTGCTACTCCTAATTTAGCAGAAGCTAAAAGATTTGCTGATGCAATCCATGAAAAGTTTCCTGGAAAACTTTTGGCATATAATTGCTCTCCATCATTTAATTGGAAAAAACATTTATCAGATGATGAAATTGCCTCATTTCAACAAGAAATAGGTAAAATGGGTTATAAATTTCAATTTATTACCCTTGCTGGATTTCATACACAAAACATTGCAATATTTGAACTGGCTGAAAAATATAAAAAAGAAGGTATGTCTGCTTATTCTAAAATTCAACAGCTTGAATTTGCAAGAGAAAAAGATGGATATACAAGTGTTAAACATCAAAGAGAGGTTGGTACATCTTACTTTGATGCTATTTCAAACACAATAAGTTCAGGAAAAAGCTCCACAACGGCAATGGCTGGATCAACAGAATCAGAACAATTTTAAGTCTCTCTCTCTAATAAGTTACAGGTGAATTATGCTCCTTAATTCATCTGTAACTTATAAATTCTTTGTAAAATTTTTTATATCTGTTATCGAAACTAATTATGAGTAATAAAAACTTTGGTTTTGGAACGCAGATAAGAAAATCTCCCTATTTTGACTCTACAGTAAAATGGGGTGCAACAGGATTTTCAGTATACAATCATATGTATATTCCTCGAGACTTTGGCAGTCCTGAACAAAATTTTTGGAATTTAATTGAAAAATCAATTCTTTGTGATGTAGCAGTTGAGCGACAAGTTGAAATAACAGGTCCTGATGCATTTAAATTTGTACAACTATTAACTCCAAGAGATCTTTCAAAATTATCTATAGGACAATGCAAATATGTTTTAATTGTTAATAACGAAGGTGGAATATTAAATGATCCTGTCTTATTAAGATTAGCTGAAAATCATTTTTGGCTATCGTTAGCAGATAGCGATATACTTTTATGGGCACAAGGAGTTGCTATTAACTCTGGTTTAAATGTTAAAATTCAAGAACCTGATGTTTCTCCTCTCCAATTACAGGGTCCAACTTCTTTAGAAATAATGGTTAAGCTTTTTGGTGAAGATATTAAATCTTTAAAATATTATTGGTTAAGAGAATATGATTTGGATGGAATACCATTAATTGTTTCAAGAACTGGTTGGTCTAGTGAATTAGGTTACGAATTATATTTAAGAGATGGTAGTAAAGGTAATGAACTGTATGAAAAGATAATGACAACTGGTAAAGAACATGGTTTAGCTCCAGGTCACACTTCAACTATCAGGAGGATCGAAGGTGGAATGTTGTCATACCATGCAGATGCTGATATCAATACAAATCCATTTGAACTTGGATTTGATCGTTTAGTAAATCTAGATAATGATATCAATTTTATTGGTAAAGAAACTTTAAAGAAAATTAAAGCTGATGGGATAAAAAGAAAACAAGTTGGAGTAGAATTAAATTGTGATCCTCTTCAATCGCCAAATACAACTTTTTGGAAAATTTATAAAAATGAAGATGTAATTGGTAAAGTCACATCAGCTGTTTATTCTCCAAGACTTAAGAAAAATATTGCTTTAGCAATGGTTGCTATTGAGCATTCTGATATTGATAATGAGTTTATGGTAGATAATGGTGAAACCAAAATTAAGTGTAGGATAGTTGACAAACCTTTTTACGATCCTAAAAAAACAATCGCATCTTCTTAAGATTTTATATTATAACCTTTTTTAAGGAGTATAGTTACAACGGTCACGCAGATAACTAGAAATATGACCATTGAACTTATACTAATCCAGATATTAAAGTCGGATACCCCATAAAAGGCAAATCTTAAGCCATTTATTAAGTAAACCACTGGATTGAAATAAGTAACAGTTTGCCAGAATGGAGGCAACATATCTAGGGAATACAAACTTCCTCCTAGAAAGACCATTGGTGTAATCACCAGAGTTGGAATAATGGACATTTGTTCAAAATTAGAACTCATCAATCCAATTAAAAAACCAAACAATGCAAATGTAAAAGCAACCAAGACAAGAAGAAAAACCATTAATATTGGATGCATAACTTTAACTTCCACAAAAAATAAAGAAGTGATAAAAATCACGACCCCAACAATTAAAGTTTTAGTTGCTCCAGAACCAACAAATGCCAAAACTACTTCAAATGTTGAAATAGGTGCTGCTAGTATTTCATAAATTGTTCCATTAAATTTTGGAAAAAAAATTCCAAAGGAAGTATTACTAATAGACTGAGTTAACAAAGTTAACATCAAAAGACCTGGTACGATATAAGAGCCATAACTAATCCCATCAATATTCTCAACATAATTGCCAATGACAGAACCAAAAACTATAAAATATAGTGAAGTTGATAATACTGGAGATAATAACGATTGCATCAAAGTACGTCTAAATCGATCCATCTCATGAAGATAGATCGCTTTGAAAGCATGATAATTAAATTTCATTGTCCTCCTTAACTAAACTAACAAATATTTTTTCAAGCGTACTTTGTTCGGTTTTTAAATCTTTAAGTTTTAATCCTGCATCTTTTAAATCTTGTAATAAATTAGTAATTCCAGTTTGCTTGGCTTGAACATTGTAGGTATAATCTAAAGACATTTTATTTTGGCCTAACACTAAGTTATATTTTTCTAAACTATTAGGTATTTCTAAAATTTCATCTTGTAAATCAACAGTTAGTTTTTTGTGACCCATTTTTTTTAATAATTGTTTCGTATCATCAACAACAATAATTTCACCTTGATTAATTACTGCAACTCGATCAGCAATAGCTTCTGCTTCTTCAATATAATGGGTGGTTAAAATAATTGTGACACCTGTCTTTCTTAATTCCTCAACTACTTTCCACATATCTTTTCTTAATTCTACATCCACACCTGCTGTTGGTTCATCTAAAAATAATATTGTTGGTTCGTGTGAAAGCGCTTTAGCAATTAAAACTCTACGTTTCATTCCACCTGACAATTGTCTTAATCTTAAATCTTTTTTATCCCAAAGACTTAATTGTTTTAAAATTTTTTCTATGTGATTGTTATCTGGTTTTTTTCCATACAAACCCCTTGAATAAGAAACGTTATTAAAAACGGTTTCAAATTGTTCTAGAGTTAATTCCTGTGGTACTAATCCTATTCTTGAACGAGTTTCACGATAATCATCAATAATATCAAATCCATCCACAGTTACTTTGCCGTTTGTTGGTGTTACGATTCCACAAATAATGCTAATTAAGGTCGTTTTTCCTGCGCCATTGGGGCCTAACATTGCAAGGATTTCACCCTTTTTTATGTTTAGACTAACACCCTTAAGTGCTTTGAACCCATTATTGTAAGATTTAGATAGATTATCTATGACAATTTGATTATCCGACATTTAACGAGATATATAGTGATAAAATCAAGTAATACAACGACATTATAAGTCAATCATTAATGTTGTCGAAAAGTTAACTGAAAATGTATAATTAGGAATGGAAAAAAAAAGATTAACAGCAAAAGATTTTGATCAAAGAATATTAGAGCTCTATGATCATTATGCTCACGGTAAAATTACAAAGAGAGAATTTTTAAAAAAAATTGGTAAATATACAGCTGTCGGTGTCACAGCATTAACTGTATTTAACAGCTTAGCTCCGAACTATGCTTTAGCAGAACAAGTCAGTTTTAATGATCCAGATATAAAAGCAAATAATATTACTTATCAAAGTGCAAATGGAAATGGAACGATCACAGGCTACTATGTAAAACCTACAAAGGTGACAGAAAAAACTTCTGCAGTATTAGTTGTTCATGAAAATAGAGGATTAAATCCTTATATCAAAGATGTTGCAAGAAGAGTTGCAAAAGCAGGTTTCATTGCACTAGCGCCAGATGGTTTAAGTAGTCTAGGAGGTTATCCTGGTAATGATGCTGATGGTAAAGAAATGCAAAGTAAAATTGACCGAGAAAAATTATTAAATGATTTTTTTAATGGATTTGAATTTTTATATAATCATGAAGACACAAATAAAAAAATTGGAGCTGTTGGATTTTGTTATGGTGGTGGTGTGTGTAATGCATTAGCCGTTGCCTATCCTGAACTTTCTGCGTCTGTGCCTTTTTATGGAAGCCAAGCAAACTCTAATGATGTTCCAAAAATAAAATCACCTTTACTACTTCACTATGCTGAACTAGATGAACGAATTAATAAAGGTTGGCCTGAATATGAAGAAGCATTAAAAAACAACAATAAAGATTATACTGCTCATATGTATATGGGTTGTAATCATGGATTTCATAACGACTCTACTCCACGATATGATGAACAAAATGCTAATTTAGCTTGGGACAAAACTATCAGTTTTTTTGATAAGCATTTAGCTTAATAATTACACTTAATGATTTTAAAAAGCTCAATTGTTTTTATTGGAATAATTTTATTTATTGTTCTTGAAGGTTTGTTTCCAAAGCAAAAAAATAATTTAAAAAATAAACTTCATCGATTAGGTAAAAATATTTTTTTTTGGTTAATAAATATTGGAATTACCCCAATAATTATATTACCGATAACCATTGCGGCTACTCAAATAGAGATTCATCCTTATTTTAAATTTGAAAATTTGATTATTGGATTTATTTTTCAGTTACTCATTATTGATTTATTTTTATATTGGTGGCATCGACTAAATCATGAAATCCCACTATTATGGCGATTTCATCATGTGCACCATCTCGATGAAACCTTAGATGTATCTTCTGGAGTAAGATTTCATTTTGGTGAAGTAATCTTAAGTGCTTTAGTAAGATCAGCGATCATTATATTATTCAATATTAGTCTTGTAAATTTACTACTAATTGAAGCCATCATCTTACTAAGTTCTATATTTCATCATTCTAATATTAACCTTCCAAAGAATTTTGAAAATTTTCTATCAAAAATAATAGTAACCCCTTCCATTCATTGGGTGCATCATCATAAAAGACAATCTGAAACAGATGCTAATTATTCAACTATTTTTAGTTGGTGGGATAAAATTTTTAAATCGAAAAGTTTCTTTGAAAGAAAATTAAATATGCCAATAGGTATTGAGGGCGATGAAGAACAAAAATTACTAAAACTTATTTTAAGACCTTTAAAAAAATAACTATTCAGTAAATTCTTTTTGTTTTGAATATAAAAGAGTGTAAAGTTTTTTTTGTAAAACATTTAAAGAATAAACTTTTTCTTTCAAAGATTTATAAACAGCCGTTAAATCTTCTTTTACATCAATATCTTGATAAAACTTATTGTGGACGAGTAATTTAGAAACTTTTTTAGTCAAATCAGCTAAAACAGTATCTGTTCCATATTTAATAGTATGAATAACATCTAATATATTTTTATCAGATGTAGCTAATAAACAAAAACCACCATCTATGGTCGGGTAAAAAACATTTTTAGCAGATTTAATTTTTAAACTATCTGTAATATCTTTCGCAGTTAAAAAAGGAATATCAGAGCCAACGATTACAATTTTTTGAAAATATTTAAGGTTAAGTTCTATAACCTCACGCATAGTTAAACCTAGTTCTTTTTGAGTGGAAATATATAACCCATCCGCAAGTTTAGAAAAATCAACTGCATAATCTTTAGAATCTTTTTCTGTTACAATGATTTGATGAATTGATTTATTGGATTTAATTTCTTTTATATTGTTTGAGACAATCTCCATTAAATTTTCATTAATTTCATTTACTAATTCATCAGACAAATCTTTTCTTAATCTTGTCTTTGATTTTGTTGATTGGGGATCTTTAATAAAATGACATACAACAAAATTTGCTCTACTTTTTCTAAACTGAAAAATTTGAGCTAGTGTATCTTTAATGGTATTTAAAGTTTGAATGATTGGATGAGACTCATACTTTATTGGTGAACTTGTTATAAATCTCTTAATTAAATTAACTTTAATACCAATTTTTTTTGCCTTCCAAATTAAATCATGATCCTCCCCTTTTGCTAAACTTTCAGAGTATGATCCAATTAAATTAAAGATTTTTTTATGAATGATGAAAGATTGATCTCCAAAAGGTAATCCTAGATAGGCAGTTCTTAAGTTAGCTCCCTTTGCATTATATTTAAACTTATCGTCTTTAAACTTAAGTAAAAAAGTATTAATTTTTTCATCATCAACTTTACTAAAATCAATCTCTTCAATTAATGAAATGTCACTATCTAAATGTAAAAACCACAACAGATCATGCTTAGCTATTTGTGCACCAGCATTTAAAGCTTTGGCTCTTGTTGAATTATGAATTGATAACAGTTGATCTACATTATCTTTTTGCTCTTTAACTCTTGAATTTTGATAAGAGGCAGCAATAATTATTTCAAAATCTTTAAACTTGCTCTTAATTTGATCAATTAAGCTAAAGTCGTCATCTTTATGACCTACAGGAATAATAACTGAGATTGACATTAATATTTAAAGTAATCTCTAAGCGTTGCAATTACAACAAACCAATAAAATCTTATTTTATGAAATATATTTTTTTTAGATAAGATTTTCAGTCTGTGATACTCACTAATACCACATTCTGTTTTAATAAACTTGTTTATTGACTTGTCCATATTTCAATCTCTTATATAGGTATTTAATTAATAAAGGAAATAGCCCAATTAAAGTTAAAGATAAAATTATATTAGCAGATAATATCTCATCAATTGAATTAAGATTACCTAATTGTGCACCGGCATTAACAAAAATAGCCGTCCCTATAAACATACCTATTTGAGAGACTATATAAAAATGGAGTGTTTTCATTTTAGTTAAGCCAAAGACTAAATTGATAATAAAAAAAGGAAATACAGGACTTAGTCTTAGAAATAATAAATATAGCCAACCATCTGTTGCTATGCCTTTGTTTATTTTTTCAAGATAATTACTAAATCTTTTTTGAACATAAGCTCTTAATGCAAATCTTGAAAATAAAAAACAAAAAGTAGAACCAACTGAACTTGCAAAAGATACCAATATTAAACCAGGCCAAAAACCAAACAAGGCACCTGCTAAAAGTGTTTTGATTAATGAGATTGGTAAAGCAAATGCTGTTACGATTACATATATTACAAAGAAGATTAAATAATAGAAATAGTAATTTTCATTAACTAGTAATCTAAGATCATGGTAGGTATTTTTAATAACATCTAGAGAAAGTAATTCAGTTAAATCAGCAAAATAACTTAAAAATAATATTCCAAAAAATATGATGCCAAAAAAAATTTTTCCCTTGTTTCTTTTCATGTGTTTATTTTAAATTTTAACTGCAACTCGAGCCACCTAAGACACAAAATTTCGAACAGTGTTTGTGGTTGAGGTATATTTTTTTCATGGAATTTGTCAAGTTTTCACCAAGATCAAAATTTTCATCATAAGGTAATAAAGTGCAAGCGATTACGGTGGGTGTTAGCTTGTCTTTTTTCTTAACAACCATTCTAGACCACGAACACATAACCTCATCTGGATTTTTATTTAAAATACCCCAGCAAGCAGTAGTAATTTCGGGAGTGTCTTTATTTTCATCCATCTCCGTGAAAGTAACAAGATCAGTTTTAAATTTTGCATCTAATTTTAAATTATTATCTATTATGAATTTACTAAAATTTTCCCTTAATTCATCTTCACTTTCATCCCACAATAACCTTGTAGCAAGTGAATAATTAAAATTATTTTCACTCAACCAATTTAGACCTTCCAGCATAGTGTCATAAGAGCCTTTACCTCTAATCAATTCATGTTTTTCTTTAGTATAATGATCAATGGATACTCTAATGGTTAAATCTTTATTTTTGATTTTTAAAAGTGCTTCTTTTCTATTTAACATTGGTTTCATTGCATTAGATAAAACTAGAGTTTTAAAATTGTTTTTTAATGAATAATCAATTATTTGAATGATATCTTTATTCATAAACGGTTCGCCACCCGTAATACCTATTTCCTCTGTGCCTAATTGATTTTCAATACATTCATCAATAAATTTTTTAACTTCATTAAAAGTTAAATAAACTAATCGATCATTTTTAGGACTTGATTCAATGTAGCAATTTTTGCATTCAATATTGCACAATGTTCCAGTATTAAACCATAATGTTTTTATTTTTTTAGCTTCTATATAAGCACGATCACTGCCGTCAGCTGTTTTATATAAATTAGAAAATTTTGTTTTAGTATTATTAAGCTCCACCATGATTTATACCTGTTTTAATAAGAAATTAAAACTTTTTAAATTTTATTATTATCCAAGGTAAAAAAGTTGCGACCATAAAAGATAAAAATAATAGTGATTGTGAAACAAATGGTGCAAAAGCATTCTTTGAGAATAAAATCCCTACTAATAAACTTTTAGTAAAGTCTGGAATTGGAAATAATAGTAACCCGCCAATTAAACCTATGATGATTGAAATGTAAGCAGTCTTTTCATTTATATTTTTATCATAAAAACTATAAAAAACTGTAACAACGAAAGCACAACAAAGCAAATCAGCTAACAAAAATAAATATAAAATACTGAAACCTTTAGAAGCTATAACAAAAGCGATAATAGATAAAAAAATCATTATATATTTAGAAAGCAATAAATAATTAGTTTTTTTATTTAGATTAAACGTTGCTTTTCCGTCTACCACGATCAAACTTGAAATAGCATTGACTAATGTATCCACTGTTGAAATTGTTAATGCCAAACCTAAAGTGACTATAATTAATGACAAAAATTCAGTTTGCTCTTTAAGTAGTAATGAAAAAAAACCTAAATCTGGAATAACTTTTGCATCTACTGAAATAGCAACTAGGCCTGAAAATCCCATAAAAAAAACTATGGGAATAATGATAAAAAATGAAACCAATAAACTTTTTCTTAAAGTATCATAATCTTTAGCTGCATATACTCTTTGCCAATTTCCTTGATGGAATAAGTTTGTAGCTGCAACTGCAATAAAAAATGTTAATCCTGCAGTATAACTTGGCACATAAGAACTGCTTAATAAATGCGGATTTTGTTGATTAATAAATGAAAAATTAAACTGATCAACATTAAAATTAATCAAATAAATAGCTGAAATTATCAACAAAACTCCAATTACAATCATTTGAATATTATCAGTAAATATTGAAGCTCGTAGACCTCCATAAAGTGTGTAGGTTAAAGTTGCTAGCAAAATAATTAATGCTGTAATCCATAATTCTGTTCCTGAAATATAATTGATTAAAATAGCCACTGCAGTAACTTCTGCACACAAAAATATAAACATGTAAAAGATCATCATTAATAAAATTAATTTGAATAAACTTTTGCCAAATTTTATTCTTAAGAATTCAATTAACGATGAACCTTTTGGAAATTCTTCTCTAAGTTTTTTTCCAAGATAAATTAAAAAAATCATTGGAAAAGCTGTACCTAAGGCATAACCTATGACCGCTCCAATACCGCCCCATGTTGCAGCAGACGCAGGACCAAATAAAATCCAAGCACCAAGTGCAGAAGCAACTAAACTTGTAGTTAATGAAAAAAAACCAATATTTCTATTTGCTGTTAGATAGTTGTTTATTCCTTGAAATTTTCTTGAGTGATAAAGACCTAAAATTGTAAATACTAAACTTATTACAATTACTAATATTAAAGCTGTTGATTGACTTATTAATTGTGTTTTATCCATAATCTCCCTTTCTGAATTACCGGACAGGTTCTTAGGGTATAATCTCAGTCTGTTAAGACACCCCTTTAAATTAACAATAAGATAGATTGTTTAAATAATCAATTAATCTTTATTTATATAAGATACTTTTAGTATTCTAGACCCATTTCCATATAAAATGGTCCTTGGCGCCATGCAGCTAATAAATTAAGTTATTGATTAATTTATCCATGAATTTTCCACCTTTTTCTATCTGTTCAATGGCAATATATTCATCTGGTTTATGTGCTTGATTAATACTACCTGGTCCACAAACAATTGTTGGTATGTTTAATTTCTTTTTAAACAATCCCCCCTCTGTACCAAATATAACTTTTTTATGTTTAGTGTCGTTAAGAATATCTTTAACCTGTTTTACAGGATTAATAGTTTCCGAGATATTTAAACCTGGATAATTTATTTTTTCAGAAAAAGTAATATTTGTTTTATCTGAAATCTTATGCATTTCATTAGTAATCAATTTTTCTGCATATTGATGAATTCTTTGCATAATTTCTTTTGGGTCATCTTCTGCAAGATGTCTAATTTCAAATTCAAACTGACACAAATTTGGTACAATATTTAAGATTGTGCCTCCATTGATTAATCCTGTATGCAAAGTTGAGTAAGGAATTTCGTATTCATTATCAAATGGGCCTAATTGAGACTTTTCTTTATTTAATTCTTCAATATATGAAATTAATTTTGCAGCATAATTGATTGCATTTACTCCATAAGGTGCTTGTCCTGAATGACATGAAAATCCATCAACTTTTACTCCATAAGCATGCTTGCCTTTATGACCGATAACTACCTCCATACTAGTTGGCTCACCCACTATACAAAATTCAGGGTTTATCGATTTTTTTTCAATTAGATCTAATAATCCATGTACACCAACACACCCTATTTCTTCATCGTATGAAAAAGCAAGGTGTATTGGCTTGTTAAGTTTTGTCTCAACCATTTTTGAAACTCTGCTTAATACAACGGCAATAAAACCTTTCATATCAGATGAACCTCTACCAAATAATTTATTATCTCTTTCGGTTAATGTGAATGGATCGGATGACCATTTTTGGTTTTTAATTGGTACTACATCGGTATGTCCTGATAAAACAATCCCTCCTTTTGCATCTCCACCAATTGTAGCAAAAAGATTGGCTTTATTTTTTGTTTCATCATAAATGAGTTCAGATTTAATATTAAAACCATTTAAATAGTTTTCGATAAATTTTATTAAATCTAAATTTGATTTAAAACTTGTTGTATCAAAACCTACAAGTTTTCTTAATATTTCAATTGAATTTTTTTCAATCATATATTTATAAATCGCCTGGAACACCATAACTTGGTGCCTTAGTTGGATCTAATGCTCTTGATTTATAATCTTGCATTTGTGGTTCATAAGCTTTCCACAATTTATATAATTCATTTATTGGATCATTATCAGACCAATCAATTCTTAAATCAATTAGAGGCCAAGATGTATCGTCTACAACTTTTATCCCAGCAGAATGAACGGGTCCCGCTTCTCCACCAGCATCAAGTCCTGCCTTTAATGATATCATTAACCGTTCTGGAAAAAATAAATTAGAATTTTCTACAAAACTATTAATCATAATTTCTGGTATATTTTTAGCCTTGAGCATATTGCCAGCAGCTAAACAATTAGATCCTTTGGCTAATCCATGAATTCCTAATATGTTATTACCTGTATGAGATGATAGATTTCCAAAATTATCTATTAAAAGTAATTGCCGATAATCAATATTTGTTTTTTCTTTTTTTATTTTTTCTATTACCTTCTCTGGGGACATTCCTTGCTCTAAATAATCTAACATTAAATTTCCTAAACTTGGATCAGTAACATTTTGTGTTGCAGCTGCCCCTACTCCTGCACGCACCCAAGGACAACGACTAGCAACACTAATGCTTGAAGAGGAAATAACAACCCCAAGCATTTTAGTTTTTTCACATCTTGCAACTAAAGAAAAAGTCATGAAGGGATTACCGCTGTTGCATCAATTTCAACTAACCATTCTGGTCTTGCCAATCGATTAACTACTAAACCTGTGGATACTGGATAAACTCCCTTAGTGTATTCTCCAATTACTCTATAAATTGCTTCTCTATTATTAATATCCGTAATGTAGACAACAATTTTTACCAAATGATCCATCGATCCGCCTGCTTCCTCGATTAATTGTTTAATATTTTGCATCACTTTATGCGTTTGTGCAGCTGGATCATTGCTATTAATATTAACTCCATCCTCTAAATTTTGAGGACATTGTCCTCTCATCCATACCGTCTTGCCACCCTCAGTAACAACAGCATGACATAAGTCATTATTCAGATTTTGTTCTGGATAAGTGTCTTTAGTATTAAATTTTCTTATTCTTTTATGGGTCATTTTAATTTGCTATTTTTATATTATCTTTTTTTGAAATTTGTTCTGCTAAATATTTTGCATCTTGCCAAACACCCCAAATAAATGAAGAGCCACGCATTGATAACCAGGGTAAGCCAATAAAATATATTCCATTTTCTTTGCCTACTCCCCTATAATGCTCAGGCTTGCCAGCTGTATCAAACGTATCAACTTTTAACCAACTAAAATCATATTGATAGCCAGTTGCCCAAATTATATTTTTAATATTTTCTTTTTTGATATCAATTTCTAAAATTGGATTAGTAACACATTGTGGATCAGAAGTTATTATTCTCGCTTCAGGTTCTTCAGGAAAATCTAAATTATTATTTTTTATATACTCGTCAGCCTGATCTAAAACAGATAAATAATTTTTATCACCATTATCCAAATTTATCTTTAAATCATTTTCAAATAATAATTTGCCTTCTTTAAAATTTTTAGTCATTCCTACCAAGTTCATTCCTAGGTTAGCAAATTTTCTAAAATCTATAGTTTTGCCACCTTCATAACCACTCACTGCAATCGTAACATGTTGTGTGTTTGGATCAGGTGTTTTTTTCTGCCAAACACCTAATGCTCCAAACCACCAGACATTATCTTTTCCTCTATACCTTCTTGGAGGTCTATTATGAGGCCCAATAGATAAAAAAACTTTTTTTCCAGATAACATCAACTCTTGGGCTATTTGTGATCCAGATGAACCTGAGCCAATAACTAGTATTGCTCCTTCAGAAAATTGATTTGGATTTTTATAAAATTGAGAATGAATTTGATTTAGATTTTCTTGCTCTGGAATTATTGATGGCATTACAGGTTTTTGAAAAGCTCCAGTAGCAACAACGATATTTTTTGATTTAATTATTCCGTCTGAGGTTTTAACTTCAAATTGATTAGTAGTAAAATCTTTGGTTGCTTCCTCTGCTAAAACATTTGTCCTTATTGGTGCATTAATTTTTTTTGCAAATTTTTCAAAATATTCAATAATTTCATTTTTATGTGCAAAATAATTTGGTGAATGATCTTCAAAGTCTAAAGTGGGAAATCGATCATGCCAAGCTGGACCATTGGCAACTAGAGAGTCCCACCTGCAACTTCTCCAACTTTCAACAATTCGATTTTTTTCAATGATTAAATGTGGAACTCCATGATTGCTTAAATGTTCACTGGTAGCCAAACCTGCCTGACCTGCTCCCACTATAAGAGTATCTATAAATTCTGTTTTCATAGTATTTTTTAAATTTTTTAATATTCTATAAAAAATTTTTTTCGATTAGATAGTAAACTGTAAATATTATTAAAGAAGCACAAATAAGTATAAAAACTTTCTCTTGATTGCTCATTTTATTGATTTTTATGCTCCATTATTTCAATCATGCATTGGGTAGCATACTCTTTCCATTCCGATGATGTTTTGTTTTTAAGACTATTTAAGTGATCTCTATTATTTTGAATATCTTGCTTATGTTTTAACATATCAGCATCAGAAAGATTAGCTATCATTGCATCTAAATTAGTTTCCATTGCATTAATCCAACCGTTACCTAATTCAACACATTTCAACTCATCTTTTTCATCACAAATTTGTTTAAAAAAATTAAATATTACATCATCAGTTTTAATAGAGTCTGACATTTTTTATTTATTACAAACGCCAATTGACTCTGGTCCACAAGTCTCACCATTTGTCCACTTTGCCCCAATCAAATTAGCACCATCAAAATTTGCATTAGTTAAATTTGCAGATGTAAAATTTGCCTCCATTAAATTTGCATTTTGAAAATTGGCTTCTATTAAAGTTGCACCCATAAAATCAACTCTGGTTAAGTTTGCACTTGTAAAATTAGATTTTTCAAAATTCGCGCCAATATTTACACTTTCATAAAGATTAGCTCTCACAAAAGTTGATTCTGGAAATGTACCAAACGATAAATTAGAATTCATCATTATACTTTTATCAAAATTGACTTGAATAAAACTTGTGAACGATAAGTTGGAATTTGGTAAGTAACTTCCTTGAAGATCTTGAGCGTCAGAAAATCTACAATTTGAATAATCTACTCCGTCAGTTAAAGGATCATCACATCCAGCTTGAACTGGTGAAAATAAAAAAAGTGAAAAAAAAATAGCTATAAATATTTTTTTCATAAATCAATGCTAACAAATTAAAACTCTATTAACAATACTCTTAAGAAATAAGGAAAAATTAACTACTTTTCCCAATTAAATCTTGGAAATGTTTCGAAAGCTCTGATTATACTTTCTGACCAGCTGTAAAACGATACAGAGTTCAAATAGCTAAACTAGATAAGTTGTTAATTTTTTTAGCTCAAATAATTAAAAAAATTACATTGCTAGATGAAAAAATTCAGAAATATTATTTTTCTTAATATTTTTTAATTTATTTTATTTAATCGTTCAATTTCCTTATAAAGAGCACTATGGTCATCATTTTCATTGCCATGTTCCACAAGTGATTTGAACATTTGTTTAATCAACTTTGATATAGGTAAATCTGTTTTATAGTCTCCAGCACACTCAAGAATATTATTCATATCTTTTAAATGAGTTGAAACCTTTCCTTTAGGAGAAAAATCTTTATCAATCATACGTTTACCATGATTTTGTAAAATTTTACTATCTGCAAAACCTCCCGCTAGAGCTTTTATAAATTTATTTGCGTCTACACCTGCTTTTTCACATAAAGTAATAGCTTCTGCTACCGCACCAATAGTCACTCCAACAATTACTTGATTTGCAAGTTTAGAAACTTGGCCACTACCTATGGGTCCAACTAAAGTTGGATTACCCATAACTTTTAATACACTGTAAGCATTCTTAAAAACTAATTCATCTCCACCAACCATGATTGCTAAAGTTGCATCTTCTGCACCGATTGTACCACCTGAAACTGGAGCGTCTAAAAAATTTACCCTTTTTTCTTTTAATAATTTACCGAAGTGCATAGCTATTCTTGGTTTAATAGATGACATATCAATTACTGTAGAATTTTCTTTTATATTTTCTAAAAATTCTGAATTGCCTAAAACTTTTTCAACTGCATCATCATCTGTTAACATTGTGATTACTAAATCTGCCCCACTAACTGCTTCAGCTAATGATTTTGAAATGTTTGCGCCAAATTCCTTCAAGGGTTCAGCTTTTTTTAAAGTTCTTGTAAAAACACTAATATTTAACTTTTGATTTAATAAGTTTTTCACCATAGGAAAACCCATTAATCCAGTTCCAATAAAACCTATTTTCATAAGAGTATAAGTATTTATGATAAATCTATTTTTTTAGACAATTGTTAACTAAAATTGCCATTAAAATCCAAATTATAAATGCTTCACCATGTGTAAATGTGTAATCAGCACCAGCAACACCAGCAATAAAATTTACAGCATAAATAATAACGGTCGAGATTACTAGGCTAGTT
>LIBV01000011.1 GCA_001438335.1 Pelagibacteraceae bacterium BACL5 MAG-120820-bin39 | reverse complement strand
CCTTTTTCAGTGGATGATAATTTATTTCATACTTCTACTGAAGGTAAAGTTTTAGAAGATCCTAAAAATTCAGCTCCTGAATTTATTTTTCAAAGAACTGTCTCTCCAGAAAAAGCACCCAACAAACCTTCAGTGGTTACTATTGATTTTAAAAATGGTGATCCAATAGGAGTAAATGGGAAAAAACTATCACCATCTAAACTCCTTGAAAAACTAAATCTTTTAGCAGGCAAAAACGGTATTGGTCGAGTTGATTTAGTTGAAAATAGATTTATTGGGATAAAATCAAGAGGGGTATATGAAACTCCAGGCGGAACCTTATTAATTAATGCCCACCGAGCAATTGAATCTGTAACTCTTGATAAGGAAACTATGCATAAAAAAGATCAAGTTATGCCAAGGTACGCAGAATTAATTTATAATGGTTATTGGTATTCTAATGAAAGATTCAAAATCCAAAAAATTATCGATAAAAATAGAAATAAAGTAAACGGTTCGGTTAAATTAAAACTTTATAAAGGCAATGTGATAATCATGTCTAGACAAACAAAAAGCTCTGCATATTCAATGAAAAAAGTTTCTTTTGAAGAAAATAAAACATTTAATAAATCAAACGTTGAAAGATTTATAAATTTTCATAAAAAAAAATTACGTTCATAGTTAATGAATATAAATTTTTTTGCTGACACTATTTGTGGCTGGTGTTTTATAGGTCACAGAAATCTTAATAGCGCTCTTAAAAAATTTCCAAAAATTAAATTTAAGATCAAACATATACCCTTCCAATTAAATCCTGATATGCCTGCAGAAGGTATTTTAAGAGAAAAATATTTAGATATTAAGTTTGGTGGAAGAAATAATGCTGTGCCTATGTATGAAAATATGAGAATTAAAGCTAAAGAGTCTGGAATTATTTTAAATTTAGATAAAATTAAAAAAACTCCGAATACTATATTGTCTCATCTACTTATTATTTTAAGTGAACAATATAATTTAGAAAATGTGATAAAAGAAAAAATATACCAATCTTATTTTGTAGGAGGGTTAGATATAGGAGATAAAAATATTTTATCTAATATTGCCGAGGAGACCTCTATTAAAAAAGAAACATTCGAAAAGTTGATTACTCAAGAAAATATTAATAAAATAAATGAAAAAGTTAAATTTGCAAAAGATAAAAAAGTATTTGGTGTGCCTTACTTTGAAATAGGAAAAGATTTTGTATCAGGAGCTCAAAATTCAATCGAATTGGAAAAAATTATTAAAACAAATTTAAACTAGAGCTTTATGATATTTGAAAATTCAAGATCAAAAGTTATTAAAAAATTAGATTATTATATAGATAATCATCTTTCTGAATATTCAAAACTTAGAAATTTTGACTATGGTCCTCAAAATAGAATAAACACTTCTTGTTTGTCACCCTTTATCACCCATGGAGTCATCAATGAAACTGAAGTGATTAATAAGTCACTTAAAAAATATTCATTTTCAAAAAATGAAAAATTCATTCAAGAAGTATTGTGGCGAACGTATTGGAAAGGCTGGTTGGAATTAAGACCCAATGTATGGGCAGACTATTTAGCTGAATTATTAAAACTAAGAAAGGATTTTGAAAATAAAACAAATTACCTAGAAGCTATTGAAGGAAAAACAAATATAGAATGCTTTAATGAATGGGTTAATGAGCTGAAAAACTATAACTATTTGCATAATCATACAAGAATGTGGTTTGCCAGTATCTGGATTTTTACTTTAAATTTACCTTGGCAGCTTGGAGCTGAATTTTTTATGCAACATCTTTATGATGGTGATCCTGCATCTAATACCCTTGGCTGGCGCTGGGTTGCTGGAGTTCAGACACATGGCAAACATTATCTTGCAACTGAATGGAATATTAAAAAATTTACCAATAACAGATTTAACAAAATCAAATTAAATGAAAATGCATTACCCATATTATCTGAAAAAACTTACCCTGTTATTAAAAAGGAATTGAGCAACCCAGAAACTTTTGAAGAAAAAAATTTATTAATTTTTGATAATAATCTTTCCTTTGAATACTCTGATTTTGTAAATAAAAGATTTAAAAAAATTATATTAGTTGAAAACAAAGATAGATTTATAAAACTCAGTGAAAAAGTTTTAACTTTTAAATCTCAATTAATTGAAGATCAAAAACAAAGATTGATGGAAAAATCAATTGATTGTGAAGTTATCAATATAAACAAGGTTAAAGATATAAGTGAAGAGATTTTTTGCTTGTATCCAACGGTAGGTGAAAATTTAGATTGGATAAATAAAAATAACAAAAAAAATATTAAATTTTTATATAGAAAACTTGATCAAAACTCTTGGCAATATTGTAATAAAGGTTTTTTTAATTTTAAAAATTATATTCCAAAAATAATTTCAACTTTTAATTAAAACCATCTTATCATCCCAATAATTCCAGCAGTTGCATAAAAAAATTGTAGTAATAAAATTCCTTTATGACCTCCCCTATATGCCCAAATTCCAATTAATATTGCAGATATAAGCAATAAACAAAAACCAAAAAACTCTATTCCAATATTTAATGCTACAAATAATGAATACATTATTGCTGTAATTACTCCAGCCCATTCAAAAATT
The DNA here is from genome assembly GCA_001438335.1 of Pelagibacteraceae bacterium BACL5 MAG-120820-bin39. Lineage (GTDB taxonomy): Bacteria > Pseudomonadota > Alphaproteobacteria > Pelagibacterales > Pelagibacteraceae > Pelagibacter. The sequence continues at coordinate 13,417 of LIBV01000011.1, read as the reverse complement.
TTATTATTCATTTAATTTTAAAATTTAATTTCCTTTAGAACATTTTTTTGAACAATATTTAACTCTATCCCAATTAAGCTTCCATTTTTTTCGCCAAACAAATGACCTTTTACAAACTGGACAAACTTTTGATGGAAGATTTTCTTTTTTCACAAACTAAAAAATAAATTTAATAATAATCAAAACAAATATTGAAGTTGCAATTCCACTCAAACCCATTGCCAATGCCGCAAAAACACCAGCTGTTTTATTTTTACTCATTGCTCTTGCGGTTCCAATTCCATGACTTGCCAAACCAAAGCCAAAACCTCTAGCACTCATATCTTTAATTTTAAATATGTTGAGTGCAAAGGTTCCAAGAGATGCACCTATTATCCCAGTTATTATTGTAATTATAGCTGTCAACGACGGTATGCCTCCAATTAATTCTGAAATTCCCATGGCTATAGGAGCCGTAACATTTCTTGGGATCATTGTTAGTATTATATCTTGATTAAGATTAAAAAATTTAGCCAAATAGAAAGTAACTAATATTGCAAACGGTATTCCTAAAAATATTGAAAAAATTATTGGTTTTATTTCTTTTAAAATTAAATTCTTTTTTTCATATATTGGTATTGCCAGTGCTACAGTTGCTGGTCCTAACATAAAATGAATAAATTTAGCTCCATTAAAATATCGATCATAAGAAACATCCAACATCAATAATGCTGAAGAAACTATTAAAATACTTATTGCAACAGGGTTAACAAGAGGATTAAGTTTAGATTTTTTATAAAGGTAATCACCAACTAGATAAGCTCCTAAAGTTAGAGTAATCCAAAATAATGGTTCTGCCTGTAGATATACCCAAATTTTATAAAGTTTATCTTCTTTTAGCATTATTCTTTTCTAAGTTAATTATTTTTTCCATTACGTAGGCAACAAAAACTAAAGTGCTCAAAGTACCAATAATTATTATTGCTAAAATTTTAAATAAATTATCACCTAAATAATTAATGTGCATTACCACACCAACTCCAATAGGAACAAATAGTAATGATAAATAGTTTATGATTTGATGGCTAGTTTCTGAAATTTCTTTTTTTATTTTTCTAAATGGTGATGCATTTTTTATAAAAAAAATAAAAACCAATAATAAAAGTATTAATCCAATAACTGGTCCAGGTATATTAATTTCAAAAAATTTTTGGATAGCCTCTCCTAGAAGCTGAAAAAAAAATATTATAAATAAACTTCTTAACATTTTAAAGTGTCTGCTCTTTTATAAACTTTTCCGCTTCAGCAAGTATCATTTTTTTTCGGTCTAACTTCATTTTATCAAAAACTCTTACCATCATTGATAATCTTGGGTTTTTTAAGAAAAAAGATCGGTTTTTATCAATAAATCTCCAATACAAACCATCCATAGTGTTACACCAATCTCCTTTTTTAAAATCCATCATTTTCATAAAATAACTCGATCCACAAATATAAGGTTTGGTTGCAAAAATTCCGCCATCACTAAATAATCCCATCCCATATACATTGGGCACCATGACCCACTCAGACGAGTCTACGAACATTTCCATAAACCATTTGTAAACAATAACAGGTTTAATCTCACATAAATTCATAATATTTGATAAAATCATCAACCTTTCAATATGATGAGACCAGCCATAATTTTTAGCATTCTGTATTGCATGATCTAATGGTGGCAATCCCGTGTTACCCTCATACCAAGATTTTTTCATTTTTCTTTTGTGATTAAAAAAATTTTTTTCTTCCATTTCTTTTGAAAAATTTTGATAAATTCCTCTCATAAACTCTCTCCAACCAATAACTTGGCGGATATAACCTTCAAGAGAATTAAGTCTGATTTTTTCTTTTTTATGAAAATCTAGAACTTTTTTTATTAATTGCTCTGGGGTAATCAAACCTAGGTTAATGTAAGGACTTAAACTACTATGAAATAAAATATTATTGCCTTGATCAACAGCGTCTTCATAATCTCCAAAAAGATTTAATTTGTTTTTTATGAAAAAGTCTGTGAGTTTAATCACATCATTATAATTGGTAGCAAACCAAAAATTGTTTGTACTTCCGGGGTGATTTTTAAATAACTTCTCAATAATTGGTTTTAATTTTTTTGTATGTGATGTTTCTAAAATAATTGGTAATTTGGGCACCTTAATTCCTTTGGGTAATTTATTTCTATTATCCTCATCAAAACTCCATTTACCCCCTATTGGATTTTGATCTGCGCCCATTAGTATTCCTGATTTTCTGCGAACTTCTTTATAAAAATTTGCCATAAAAGGTTTTTTTGATTTTTTTAAATAATCTTTAAATTCTGCTCTAGAATTTAAAAACATAGGTGTCGGTATAATATTCCAAATAATTTTTTCTTTTTTTAAAAAATCATATATTTTTTTTTCAAATAATTTGTCTTCTATCTCAAAACTAGAAATTTCAGTTACCTTGTTTGAGGAAATAACTTTTTTAATTTTTATTAAATAATCATCATTAAATTCTTTTTCTTCGATTTTATAATATTTAAGATTATATTTGTTTTTATAAAGTTCATCAGCATAGGATCTCATCGACGACAAAAATAATAAAATTTTGTGCTTATGATGTTTTTCATAAGTGCACAAACCTAGATCTTCAGCCATAAAAAAGAGGTGGTCCTTTTTGAAGCAATCAACATATTTTAATGGAAATAACTGATTGCCAAGTATAAAAAATAACTTCATAAGTAAATATAACGAATATAAAGTTTTATGTCAGAAAAATATTTAATTATCGGTGCTACTGGATCAATAGGATCAAGCTTAGCTGAACTACTAGAAAAATCTGGGAATGATATTCATTTAGTAGGAAGAAATCATGATGAAGTAAAAAAACTATCAGATCAATTAGATTGTAGTTCTACTGTGACTGATGTTTTGGAAAGTGGCTTTGTTGATAAAATTAAAAATGATGTAAATGAGATAAAAGGAATTGCTTATTGTGTAGGTTCTATAGATTTAAAACCTTTTAGAATGGTGAGTGAAGAAGATTTTAACAAATGTATGAAGTTAAATTTTTATCCAGCTGTAGAAGTGATTAAAAGTTATCAGGATAGTTTAAAAAAGAACAAAGGGTCTATTGTACTTTTTTCAACAGTTGCAGCACAAAGAGGGTTTACTAATCATACTATAATTGCTTCGGTTAAAGCAGCATTGGAGGGTTTGACGGTTTCTTTAGCAGCAGAATTTGCTCCTAATATTAGAGTTAATTGTATTGCTCCAAGTCTCACAAATTCTAAAATTGCTGAACCAATGTTAAAAAATAAAGTTCTTGCTGAAGGAATAGCTAAAGCTCACCCATTAAAAAGACTTGGGGAAGGTAAAGACTCCGCTTCGCTAGCTAAGTTTTTATTAAGTGACGAAAGTTCTTGGATTACGGGACAAATTATTGCTGTTGATGGGGGTCGATCAAAATTATCATAGAGTGAAAAAATTTTTATTTATTCTTTTTTTATTTTTTTTTAATTTTAAAGCATACTCCGAAAATTTTAGATTAGTAAAAATTTTAGATTTAGAAAATCCATGGGGATCAACTTTTATAAATAATGAAGAGTTATTAATCACAGAAAAATTTGGTAAAATAAAATTAATTAATTTATCAAATAATATAATTACTGAAATTCAACATAATATTAATTTTATTGTAGATGGGCAGGGAGGTTTATTAGATGTCATTTATAAAGAAAATTATGTTTGGATATCTTATTCTGAAAATAGAGGTGGTGGTAAAAGCAGTACTTCAATTGCAAAAGGTAAATTTAATAAAATAAAAATAAATTTTGAAAATATATTTCAAGCAAATCCTCCTATAAAATCTGGTTATCATTTTGGTTCAAGGCTTGCCATTAAGGATGATTATTTATTTGCTACATCTGGTGAGCGAGGCGGTGGAATGATTGCTCAAGATCCTACCAACCATATTGGTAAAATTATTAGAATCCATTTGGATGGAAGTATCCCTAATGATAATCCTAAATTTGAGGGTAAATCTGAATGGCTACCAGAAATCTATCAGTTGGGAGTTCGAAATCCTCAAGGTTTAACCCTCTCTAATTTTGATCAAAAAATTTATGCCAGTAATCATGGTGCAATGGGTGGGGATTGGTTTGGAGAAATTAAGAAAGGTGAAAACTATGGCTGGAAAATTTTAGGATGGGGAGGAAAAAATTATTCTGGTATACCAATTGGACCTAAATGGGAGCCTGGGTTTACTAAAGCAGTTCATTATTGGACACCTTCGATTGCGGTAAGTGCAATAACAATTTATGATGGTGATGAGTTTAGTGAATGGAATGGCTATGCTTTAATTACAACACTTAAAGATCAATCTTTAAGGAAACTTAATTTTGATAATTTGTCAGATATTAAAGAGGAAATAATTTTCAAAGATAAAATTGGCAGAATTAGAGATATAAAAGTTCATCCTATTAATGGCAAAATTTATTTTTTAAGCGGAGATAGTTTATGGGTAATGGAAAAAAATTAATCTTATAAAATTTTATTTTTCGCCTTTTCAAATTCCTCTTGAGTTAAGACACCTTTATTCTTTAACTCATTAAGTTTGGTAAGTTCTTCACTTATACTGCTATTGTGATTTTTAATTTCATTTTCTTCTACAATTTCTTCTTCTTCATTTTTATTTTGCATTTTTGCTTTAAAGCCAGTCATAATTGCAGAACCACCCATATAAAAAACAAATATTAAAATTGGAATAACCAATGCAAAAAAAATTATTTTTTCCATAAATTAATCTTCATCCTCATCTCTCCAACCTTTTTGATACATTAAATATCCAGCAAGTATAACTGAAAAAGTACCAGCTATCATCCCATAATCAAATCCAACTTGTTTATTATAAAAATACCAACCTAGCTGGGTTGCGCCAATAGGGATAACTGTGAGAATAAGTAATATTATTACAATTCTATATGGATACTTGGGTTTTTTCATAAATCTAGATTAACAAATCACAGATAAATTGAATTAAAATATTTATATTTGTGACAATAAAACCTTAAAAAATTTTATTTTTGAGAACGTTTAAAACAATCAATGGTATTTTTTAATAAACAGGCAATTGTCATTGGTCCAACGCCACCTGGAACTGGAGTTAATGCTTTTGCAACTTTAGAAACTTGATCAAAATCAACATCACCAACAATACCTTTGTCAGTTTTATTAATACCTACATCAATAACTATTGTTCCTTCTTTAACCCAATCTCCTTTAACTAATTCTGGGATACCAACTGCAGCTACAATTATATCTGCCTCTAAACACTCCGCTTTTAAATCTTTTGTTCTTGAATGAGTGATGGTTACGGTACAGTTTTCTTTAAGAAGAAGTTGTGTCATCGGTTTACCATTTAAATTAGATCTACCCACAACTACAGCTTTTTTACCACTTAAATTAGGTTCAATTTTTTTAATTAATAAATAACATCCAAGAGGTGTACACGGTACCGAACTTTCATAACCTGATGAAAGATTTCCAACATTCATCGGATGAAAACCATCCACATCTTTTGAAGGATCAATTGTTTCAATCACTTTTTGTTTATCAATATGCTTTGGTAATGGCAGTTGCACCAATATACCTGAAACACTGTCATCTTGATTTAGTTCTTTTATTTTTTCTAAAACTACTTTTTCTTGAACACTGTTAGGGTATCTAATAACTTCAGATTTCAAACCAACCTCAATAGCAGATTTCTCTTTATTACGAACATAAATTTGACTTGGAGCCATATCTCCAATTAAAATTACGGTTAAATTAGGAACTTTATTATATTTAGTTTTTAATTCTGCTACTTCTTTTTTTAAATCTTCTCTAAGATCAGCAGCTGCTTTTTTTCCATCAATTAGAATCATAAATTTTTAAAATATTAGTGGCGCAATGTAGAGCTTCATACACATTTCTACAAACCAAATCAATAGAAGCAATACAACAGGGGAAATATCGAGAGAACCTAGATTGGGTAAAAATCGTCTTATTTTATTTAAAATTGGGTCGGTTAAACGATATGATAACTCTAAAATAGAATACACAAATTTATTTTGTGTATTAAGAATATTAAAAGCTATTAACCAACTGATAACAACATTTGCTATTACAACATAGCTATAAATTTTTAAAATTTGTAAAGCTAAATAAAAAATAGCAATCATTTCTTTTCGATATAAATTGACTGACTTGGAAATGCAAAAGATGCTCCGTTAGCTTCAACTATTTCCTTAGTTGCAATTGCTAATCTCTCTTTAACCTCCAACCAATCATTCCAGCTATTAGATGCTGTAAAACATCTAACCAACAAATCGATTGAACTATCAGAAAACTTTTCTATTCTAACTGCAACACCTGCTGCATGATTATAATCTTTACTATTATTGATATACTTTTCAATTTCATCTCTTACTTTTTTTAATTGATCAATCGTGGTGTTGTATTGAAGAGTTATCACCCATCTGATTCTCCAATTTGAAGTTTCACTTACATTCACAACTGCATTTTCAGCAAATTGAAAGTTGGGAATAATAGCTAAAGACTTGTCAAATTTTCTAACAGAAGTAGATCTAAAGCCAATTTTCTCTACAATGCCTTCAATAACTCCCTCAACCAAAATCCAATCTCCAATTTTAAATCTTTTTTCGACTAAAACTAAAATTCCAGAAATTAAATTTTTAAATAAATCTTGCGCTCCTAAAGCTACTGCCACACCAAACAATCCAAGTCCTGCTATTATTGGTCCAATTTTAATGCCCCATAATTCTAATACTGCTGCTAGACCAAGAATAAAAATTAATATTTTAAGAGATTTAATTATCCAACCAATTAATTCTCTTGTTAGCAATTGATCTAAACCACTTAATATATAAGAAACTGGTTCTACTATTTGATGAATGATCCAAAAGATTAATATTGTAATTAAAGTTCGATTAATTGTGTCTACTACTTCTCTACCATCAATAGAAAAAGACATATAATAACTTGCGATAAAAAAACCCAAAACAATTGGCAAAAATCTAGCTGGACCAGTTAAAGAACTTACAAATGTATCATCTAATTTATTAGTGCTTTTTTTTGCAATTAATTCTAATTTTTTTATTATTATTTTACTGATTATTCCTCTGAATATTAAAAATATAAAAAATATTCCAATACCAATTAAAATTTCAAAAATATCTACTCCTAAAATTCCTTGCTTCCATACAGATAAGAAAACCTCAGAAAAGTTATTAATTAGTTCCATAATTAAATTTTATATAACAAAAATTCTTCTTCTCCAGGATTAAAAAGAAATATTTTTTTCCACTTGATTTCATTTAATATAGACGAGGCTTTCTCACCAATACACATTAAATTAGTATTCATCCAAAGACTCTCTAATTGATATCTTTTAATAAAATTCAAAAAACTAACTGCGCTATTTTGAGAATAAATATATGTAATATCAGGCATTTTTAACTTTAATTGATCAACAAATTTTTCATCAAAAATCTCTATATGATTAGTTCTGTAATTAATTATTCTTTCAACAACATATCCATCATTGATTAGTTGTTGGTCTAGATCGACTGATATCTGTTCCCCACTGATATATAAAATTTTTCCATTATTTTGATTAAAATTTCTTAAAATTAATTCTCTTAAGTTTCTTACATTGCCTTCTGCTGCAATTACATTTTGAAATCCAAAACTCCTTGCTTTTTTTTCTGTTGCAGAACCTACACAAAAACAAAAACAATTTTTATCCAAGTCTTTATGACTCAAATACTTAATTGCATTTGCACTTGTAAAAATAATTGCCTTATAATTTTTTATAAGGCTTTGATCATATTCAATTGGCTCTACACTCAAGAGTGGCAAATGAGAAACTTGGTGTCCAAGATTACTAAAATTAACTATCATTTCTTGACTATCTTCTAGTGGTCTTGTTAATAAAATATGCATATTATTTTTTATATGAGTTATTAGATATTTTTTTTAAATATTTACCCATTTTAACACCTAAAGTCTCAGCATTTTTTATTAAATCAGCATCTTTATGGTAAAATCTTTGGGATCCATCTAGTGAAAATAATTCTGCCTCTAAGTAAATTTGATTATCCTCTATTGTTGCATATGCTCCAACAGCTGTCTCACAATCTCCTTCTAGAACTTTCAATATATTTCTTTCCGCAAGAACACTAAAATGAGTTTTTTGATCATTTATTTTATCTAAAATTGATATTACCTCATTATCATTTTTTCTACACTGTAATGCAATGACTCCTTGTCCAGCACTTGGGATAATTTCTTTTGTTGAAAATATTTGTGTAATTTTATTTTCTAGCATCAAAGATTTGATGCCTGCATAAGATAAAATTATTGCATCATATAATCCATCCTCTAATTTTTGAATTCTGGTGTCAACATTGCCTCTGATAAGTTTGCAACTCAAATCATTTCTAATTTTTTTAATTTGAAATTCTCTTCTAAAAGAAGAAGTGCCAATAATTGCATTTGGTTTTAAGTCATTTAATTTTAATTTATTGTTAGAAATTAAAATTTCTCTCGGATCATTTCTGGATAAAAATGAATTTGTGTGTAAATCAATATTTTCATTTGCTGGCATGTCTTTAAGAGCATGAACGGCAATATCTATTTCTTGGTTTAAAAGTTCATTTTCAATATTTTTTGAAAACAACCCTTTGCCACCTATCTCTGATAATCTTATATCTTGAACCTGATCGCCCTTAGTAACAATCATTTTAATCTCTATTTCAGTATTTTCTATTTCTGTATGTTCTAATATTGCAGACTTCGCCCTATTTGCATAAATCAAAGCTAACTTACTTCCTCTAGAGCCAATAACTATTTTTCTTTTTTTCATTAATTATTTTATATTTCCTTCTTGTAATGAGATTGTACAATTAATAGAAACTATTTGAATGAGTAAAAAACCATTAATTCTTGGAATAGAATCTAGCTGTGACGAAACTGCTGCAGCAATAATCAGTGAAAATGAACAAGGATTACCAATAGTTTTATCAAATATTATTTCAAGTCAAGTTGATGTTCATAAAGAGTTTGGAGGAGTTGTTCCTGAGCTTGCTGCAAGATCACATTTGGAAAAAATTGATTGGATAGTTGATAGAGCAATTAAAGATAGTCAAATTAATATTCAAAACATAGATGCAATAGCATCTACAGCAGGACCAGGGTTAATTGTTTGCCTATCTGTAGGTTTAAGTTTTGGAAAAACTTTGGCATCAACATTAAACAAACCCTTCATAGCCGTTAATCATTTAGAAGGTCATGCGCTTAGTCCTAAATTAAATTCAAATCTTAATTATCCGTATTTGTTACTTTTAATCTCTGGTGGCCATTCACAATTTTTAAATGTAAAAAATTTGGGAGACTATAAAAGACTAGGAACAACTATAGATGATGCACTTGGAGAGGCTTTTGATAAAACCGCAAAGCTTCTTGGAATAGAATTTCCTGGAGGTCCACAAATTGAAATATTAGCAAAAAAAGGAGATCCTAAAAAATTTGATTTGCCAAAACCAATTTTTAATAAAGGTGGATGCAATTTGTCTTTCGCGGGATTAAAAACTGCAGTTTTAAGAATTTCCAAAAATATAAAAACTGACCAAGATAAATTTGACCTTGCCGCATCATTTCAAAATACAATTGAAGAAATTTTATATAAAAAAACAAAAATAGCTTTTAGAGAATTTGAAAAAATAAATGGTATTAATCAAAAAAAATTTGTAGTAGCCGGTGGTGTAGCCGCTAATAAAAATATTAGAAATATGTTGATTAAACTTTGTGAAGAAGAGTCTTATGAATATATTTTTCCACCACTGGAACTATGTGGTGATAATGCTGCGATGATAGCAATGGTTGGACTTGAAAAATTTAAATTACAAAAATTTGATAAGTTAGATCATCCTGCAAAACCTAGATGGCCACTTGATGAAGATGCCTTGTTTTTAAAAGGTGCAGGTGTTGAACTATAATGCAATATTGGTTACTTAAATCAGAACCCGATGTTTGGTCAATTGATCAACAAAAAAAAGCTGGGGTTAAAGGAGCAACCTGGGATGGAGTTAGAAATTATCAAGCAGCAAAAAATTTAAAAAGTATGAAACAAGGAGATCTTTGTTTTTTTTATCACTCAAATATTGGAAAAGAGATTGTTGGTATTGTTGAAGTGATCAAAGAAGCTTATTTAGATAAAACAGATAAATCTCAAAGATTTGTTGCTGTTACAGTTAGGTTTAAGAAAAAATTAGATAAGCCTGTAACACTAGAAAGTATTAAAAATAATAAGAAATTAAGCCATTTATCCTTAATTAGACAAAGCAGATTATCCGTAATGCCTATAGACTCTATAAGCTGGAAAATTATAAATAACATGAGTAAAATTTAAATATAAAAAATTCCTATGCCCTTAAAAAAAAAAAATAAGACAAAAAAAAATATTTCAAAGAAAGTAAAAAAAACTTTTAAAAAAATAAAAAATCAAAATATTTCAAAGGATCAGGAGCTTATAATTAAAACTAAACCTGAATGGGTGAAAGCTAGTTTGGCAAGTAAGGATCAATATGAAAAAAAATATTCTGAATCGATTAAAAATAATGATGAATTTTGGAAAAAAGAAGGAAAAAGAATTACTTGGATAAAACCATATAAAAAAATTAAAGATGTTAAGTATAGTAAAAAGGAAGTTAATATTAAGTGGTTTGAAGACGGAACTTTAAATGCATCAGCAAATTGTATTGATAGACATTTAAAAGATAAAAAAGATAAAACTGCAATTATTTGGGTTGGTGATGATCCTAAAGATACACAAACTATTACCTACAAACAGCTTCATCAAAAAGTTTCAAAGGCTGCAAACGGTCTTAAAAAATTAGGAATTAAAAAAGGAGATCGAGTTACAATTTATTTAACTATGATCCCAGAGCTAGCTATTTTAATGTTAGCTTGTGCAAGAATAGGTGCTGTTCATTCTATTATTTTTGGAGGTTTCTCAGCAGACTCTATTTCAGGAAGAGTTAATGATTGTGAATCTGAATATATTATTACAGCTGATGAAGGTGTTAGAGGCGGCAAAACAATTCCACTTAAAGCAACTACCGATGAAGCTTTAAGAAAATGTCCAGATGTTAAAAAATGTATTGTAGTTAAAAGAACAGGTAATCCAATAGACTGGGATTATGATCGAGATGTTTGGTATCATGATCTAATTAAAGATGTTTCAAATAATTGTGAGCCTGAAGAAATGAATGCGGAAGATCCATTATTTATTTTATATACATCTGGATCAACTGGAAAACCTAAGGGAGTTTTACACACTACAGGTGGGTATATGGTTTATGCATCAATGACCCATCAATATATTTTTAATTATAAACAAAAAGATATTTATTGGTGCACTGCAGATATTGGTTGGGTTACAGGTCATAGTTATATTATCTATGGACCTTTAGCGAATGGTGCTACTACCCTTATGTTTGAAGGTATTCCTAACTACCCAGATACTTCGAGATGGTGGCAAATTATTGATAAATTTAAAGTTAATATTTTTTACACAGCCCCTACCGCAATTAGAGCGTTGATGCGTGAAGGTGATAAACCAGTTAAAAAAACTTCTAGAAAATCTTTAAAACTTTTAGGCACTGTCGGTGAACCAATTAATCCAGAAGCTTGGATGTGGTATTATAAAATAGTTGGAAATTCTAATTGTCCAATAGTTGATACCTGGTGGCAAACTGAAACTGGAGGAATTATGATTGCTCCACAAACGGGAGCCATGAATTTAAAACCAGGATCTGCCACAAAACCATTCTATGGCATTAAACCTGTTTTAGTTGATCAAAAAGGCAATGAAATTAAGGGTGCTGGTGAAGGAAGATTGTGTATAGCTCAATCTTGGCCAGGGCAAATGAGAACCGTTTATGGAGATCATCAAAGATTTATAGATACTTATTTTTCTCAATTTGATGGAAAATATTTCACCGGTGATGGCTGTCGAAGAGATAAAGATGGATATTATTGGATCACAGGAAGAGTGGACGATGTAATTATTGTATCAGGACATAATTTGGGTACAGCAGAAATTGAAAGTGCTTTTGTAGCTCATCCAAAAGTTGCTGAAGCAGCAGTGGTTGGCTATCCTCATGATATTAAAGGAAATGGTCTTTACTGCTATGTAACTTTAAATGTTGGCGAAAAAGAAAATGGAGATCTTGAAAGAGATTTAAAACTTTGGGTTAGAAAACAAATTGGCCCACTAGCTACACCAGATTTAATTCACTTTACTCCAGGATTACCTAAAACAAGATCTGGTAAAATTATGAGAAGAATTTTAAGAAAAATTGCAGCTAACGAACATAACCAATTAGGGGACACAACTACTTTAGCAGATCCAAGTGTTGTAAAAAGTTTAGTTGAAAATAGAAAAAATATTTAAAAATTAATTAAGTCTTCAAATTCTTTTTTAATATTATCCCATTTTAAAATCATAGAATTTAAAACTATTTTTCGATCTAATGTTTTCAATTCATCTGCGATGGGAGACCAGTGATACAAAGATAAAGCACTGTCGTTAAAAGGTAAATTCTGAAAATGGGTGTCCCAATTTATTTTATTTAATTTTTCTAAAAAACTTTTTTCTGCTCTTTCTTTAATATCATTTGGTAATTCATTATTTAATTCTTCCTCCAAAATTTCTTTAAAGACTTCATTGGCTTTTGAGGTACCATCAAATATTTGATGAGCTTTAAGGTAAGATAAACAATACAAGTTTAAATCTTGGATAGCGTCTACATAAATATTCCATTTAGCTTTATTGACTGAAGTTAAGAAAATTTCATCATTAAACATCAAAACGTATTTTGCACCCATTCTGGTTTTAAGATAACCATAAAGAGTAGTTTGACTTACCCAGGCAGATTTTTTTTGAACAAAATCTTTTAAATCCTGAATATTTGTAATTTTTTTTTTAGGTTTTAAACTTTTTATAACCGGCGCAAAAAATTCACCAAAATATTTCAAATCACTTAGTTTAAATTTAAATAAAGACATTTTTCTTGTTATAGTTGTTTTTACACTAAAAACTGCCCAAAATGATTATTTTTTAGTGTTTATTTCTATTTAATTATGGGTAATCTTGATTCTTTAAACCTATAGGGAGGAAAAAAATGAGTAACAAAGAAAAGCACTGGGAAAAAACCAGGGGACTGATGTGGATAACATTAGCCATCTGGTTCTTTTTTGGTTATGTCGTTTTTATGTTTGGGTCAAGCATAAACTCTGCAAGCTTTTTGGGATATCCGCTAGCATATTATATGTGTGCCCAGGGATCTCTGATT
>LIBV01000010.1 GCA_001438335.1 Pelagibacteraceae bacterium BACL5 MAG-120820-bin39 | reverse complement strand
GATAGAGTTGGTGTAATTGATAATACGGGGGATGAAATATTTTCTGATAAAATTGGACTATTAATTGCAAGAAATTTATCAAAAACTCATAAAGGTTCTAAGTTTATTGTTGATGTAAAATCAACTGGATTATACGCCACTGATAAAGTTTTAATAGATAATGACTGTAAAACCATTTATTGGAAAACAGGTCATTCACATATTAAAAGAAAAGTTAATACCGAAAAAGCATTAGCAGGGTTTGAAAAAAGTGGTCATTTCTTTTTTAATCAACCTTTAGGATATGGTTATGATGATGGTATTAATTCAGCAATTCAAATATGCCATTTACTAGATAATGAAAATAAAAGTATGAACCAAATTATAAAAGAACTCCCTAATACTTTTCAAACACCCACGATGGCTCCCTTTTGTAAAGATGAAGAGAAATATCAAGTAGTTGAAGACTTAGTTAAACAAGTAAACGCTATTAAAGATAATAAAATTAAAATTGATGAACAGGAGATTAACGAAGTACTAACAGTTAATGGTATTAGATTTTCTTTTAAGGATGGTTCTTGGGGACTTATTAGAGCATCATCAAATAAACCATCACTTGTAATAGTAACTGAAAGTCCAACTTCTAAGGAAAGAATGAAGAAAATCTTTGATTTTATTGATGATTTACTTAAAAAAACTGGGAAAATTGGCGAATATGACCAGAAAATCTAAGAAAAAATACATACACTTAAGTGCATAAATATAAGATTCAATTAAAAGGTGTTCAAATTTTAATAGGGAATCATCTAATCTGATTGTGAGGTGATGGAGGGAGACTGAAGTCACCTCTTTTTATTTAATCTAAAAATAATTTTTTAGTTTTTTTAAAATTTTCTCCAATTGTGCAGCAGAATAACTCTCACCTTTTACAACCCATACAGATAAAGGCCAGGAACTATCATTCTTACTTCTAGCAATAATATGAATATGTAATTGTGGAACAATATTACCTATTTTTTCGACATTTAATTTTTTTGTTTTAAATATTTTTTTCATTAGCTTGCTGCAATGAACAATTTCTTTCATCAATAACATTTGATCTTTGGAATTAAGTTCTGAAATATCAGTAATATTTTTTCGCTTTGGAATTAAAATGATCCACGGAAACTTAGCATTATCAATTAAACGAATGCTGCATAGTTTTAGATTGGTTATTAAATGCGAATCTTTTAGAAAACTTTTATTTACTTTATTAGCCATATTTAAATTTTAATATAAATCTGTTTCATAAGCAAAATCTATTATAAGCTAAACTATATTATGGCTGATAAAAAAATACGATCCGTTGCTAAAACATTTTCATGGAGACTTTTTATATTTATCTACTGGGTAATATTTGGATATATTTTTACTGGTAGCTTTAAAGGGGCTGGAATACTGGGGTTAGGCTCAATAATTCCTCTCTTTTTTTATTATTTTCATGAAAGAATTTGGAACAAGGTTAAGTGGGGACTTAACTAAATAAAAATTAAAGTATCTTTATAAATATTTCTTTATTTTATTAGATACAATTATTTTTTTATTATTTACATAATCTTCATGATTTTTTTCAATATTTGTAAGCTCATAAAGATAGTTGACCATTACACCAAAAGATCCTTTAAAACCAACTTCAGAAACATTCGCATTAACAATTATATCATCAACAATTGCTCCATTACCTAAATGAAATCGGCTGACATCATTAAGCGGCAATCCTTTATGATTTTTTTCATTAACTATGTAATGAGCTACTAATTTTATTATAATTTCTTTATTTTCTACAATTCTCTTATCACCTAATTTAAAATCTTTTGACTTTAAGAAGGAAACATCTTTATCCTTCGAATTTCCTAAAATATTTTTAATCTTAACTTCATCTAAATAGCTAAACCAATCAGCAAAGCCTGGTATGGGCGATAAAGTTCCAAAGTTATTAATATGAGGTAGCTCCTCTTGTATCTCGTAAACTACTCTTTTAATTAAAAAATTACCTAAAGTTACTCCTGATAAACCCTCTTGGCAGTTACTAATCGAATAAAAAGTTGCTGTATCATAACTTTTTGAGTCACTGGTTGATGGCTTCATTAATTCTTGGATAGATCTACCTAGACCTTTAGTAAGTGCAACCTGAACAAAAATAATAGGCTCATCTTCAAGGGCTGGGTGAAAGTATGAAAAAAATCTTCTATCTTCACCTAATCTTCTTTTAAGTTCATTCATGTCTTTTATTTGATGAACTCTTTCATATTTAATTATTTTTTCTAAAACTGCTGCTTTAGTATCCCATGTAATTTTTTCAAGTTTTAGAAATCCAGGATTGAACCAGGCTTTAAATAAATATCTTAAGTCATCATCTAATGCTTTAAGATCTTTATTATCTTTTAAAATTTTAATCAAATCCTCTCTCAAAGAAACTATCGCTGACGTTCCGTTGGGAGCCATATTCATCCTTGTAAAAAGCTCTCTTCTACTTCCCTCAGAAACTCTAAATAAGTGTGATAAATTTTTTTCATTTTGTGAATTTTTATAAATATCAATTGCTTCATTAACCTTCCTAAAGCTTGGCTTATTTTTTTCATTAATTTTTTTAAAGAACAAAAGTTTATTTTCAACAGATAAGGTTTGATATAATTCAATAATATTTCTTGCGACCGTAATACCAAACGCAGCACCTTTATTTGAAATTAAATCATCACATAGGATTATAATCGACTCTAAATCATTTTTCTTAATCTTTTCTTTTTTAAAAAGTTTTTGACCTACGTCAGCAATTGATGATATTATTTCTTTTAAGCTAAACATAATTACGCTTATTTATTATTAGATTAATTATGCATTTTATTTATCATATATTTGGATAATTAGAAATTTAAAAAAATACTTTTGAAATTTAACTTTTATGATAGTAATAATTTATGCAAAATAAAAAAAATTTTTATATCGATGGAAAATGGGTAGCACCCTTTAAATCAAACGATTTTATAGTCACTAACCCGTCTAATGAAGAGCCTTATGTTGTAATTTCTCTTGGCGGGAGTGAAGACACCAACAAGGCTGTTAAAGCAGCAAAAAATTCTTATGTAACTTGGAAAAATACAACCAAAAAAGAAAGATTAACTTTACTAGAAAAATTATTAGAGATTTACAATAAGAGATCTGAAGAAATGACCGTAGCAATTTCTACTGAATTAGGTGCCCCTCTAGATTGGGCATCTTCAGCTCAAATGGCTTCTGGCGCACGGCATATTGAAGATTTTATTAAAAGATTAAAAGATTTTAAATTTGAGTCAGATTTTGATGAAGGTTCGGATAGTTATATTACTTATGAGCCTATAGGTGTTTGTGGATTGATAACTCCTTGGAACTGGCCTATTAATCAAATTGCATTAAAAGTAATACCTGCATTAGCAACTGGCTGTACAATGGTTTTAAAGCCTTCTGAAATTGCCCCATTATCAGCAATGCTTTTTGCTGAAATGATTGATGAAGCTGGCTTTCCATCAGGTGTTTTTAATTTAGTTAATGGAGATGGTGCCGGTGTCGGTTCACAACTTTCTGCGCATCCAGACATAGATATGATTTCTTTTACAGGCTCAACAAGAGCAGGAAAATTAATTTCTAAAAGCTCAGCAGATACAATTAAGAGAGTTTGCTTAGAACTTGGTGGTAAAGGTGGAAATATTATTTTTAAAGATTCTTATCCTGATGCTATTCGAGATGGAGTTAGAAATATAATGAGTAACTCTGGCCAATCTTGTGACGCACCAACAAGAATGCTTGTTGAAAAATCAATTTATGAAAGAGCAGTTAAAGAAGCTGCAGATGAAGCCAACAAAATTAAAGTAGATATTGCCTCAAAAAAAGGTGATCATATTGGACCTGTTATTACAAAAATTCAATTTGATAAAATACAATCCCTAATTCAAAGTGGTATTGATGAAGGTGCAACTTTAGTAGCTGGAGGTACTGGTAGACCTAAAAATATGGATAAAGGATACTTTGTTAAACCTACAGTTTTTACAGATGTAAATAATGAAATGCGTATTGCTAAAGAAGAAATTTTTGGCCCAGTGCTTTCTATAATTCCTTTTGAAACTGAGGAAGAAGCTATTAAAATTACTAACGACTCCCCTTATGGGTTGGGTAATTATCTTCAAACTGAAGATAAAGAAAAAGCTAGAAGAGTTGCAAAACAACTCAGGGCTGGTGTAGTTCAAATTAATGGAATAGCACCTGCTGCTGGTACGCCGTTTGGAGGTTATGGTCAATCTGGTAATGGACGTGAAGGTGGTGTCTGGGGTCTTCATGAATACTTAGAAGTTAAAACAATCAGTGGGTGGAAGTAAGTGATAGGCTACGTAATGGTTGGTACGAATGATCTTAATAAATCAATTACATATTACGACACTTTACTAGACTTACTAAATCTAAAAAGAGTTGATACATCAGAAGAATATGCGGGATATGCTCCAAAAAACAATCCTGATAATATTGAATTTTATGTAACTAAACCTGCCAATAAAAAAGATGCAAATTTTGGAAATGGTACACAAATATCTTTTATTGCTAACTCAAAAGAAATTGTTGATAAATTTCATCAAGCAGGAATAGAACTTGGTGGAAAAAGTGAAGGTACACCAGGTGAAAGACCTAAGGGTTCTAAAGTTTATTATTCTTATGTCAGGGATTTAGATGGTAATAAAATCTGTGCCTTTACTAACCTATAGCCATAATATTAGTGACTTATAATCTAATAAAAAAAAAATTAGATAATAAAAATACCATAATCTTAGACGGAGCAATTGGTGCTGAGCTTGAAAAAAAAGGAGCAAAGATGCACAATGATTTATGGTGTGGGACATGTTCTATAGAAAGTCCAGAATTAGTAAAAAAAGTTCACGAAGAGTATATTTCTGCTGGGGCTGATATAATCACCACAAATACATATGCAACCACTCCCATTGCTATGAAGCAATATGGATTTAATGATAAAATAAATGAGTTTAATAAAAAAAGTGTTCAGCTTGCACAAGATGCAGTAAAAAATTCAAACAAAGATATTGCTATAGCAGGAAGTGTTTCAACTTTTGGCAGCTTATATAAATTTGGTACCAAAGCTATGATGCCAGGTTTTAAAGAGCAGTTAAAAATTTTATCAGGTGAGGGAGTTGATTTAATTATACTCGAAGCCATGTCATCACAAGCTGATATTGTTGAAACGATTATTGAATGCTCATTAGAAACAAAATTACCTATATGGTTATCAATATCCTGTGTTATGGACAATGATAATAAAAAAGTTATGCTTGGATATAACGATAGTATAGATTCTGATACAAATGTTTATGAAGATTTCGAAAAATCAATAAATCATTTTAGTAAAATTCATAATGGACCAATTTTAATAGCTCACTCTGATATAAAAGTTACAGGAGATGCAATTAAGTTAGCTAAAAAAAAATTTAATGGTGTCTTGGGTGCTTATCCTAATAGAGGATATTATGAAAAGCCAAATTGGAAATTTATAGACAATATAAGTCCTAATGATTATTTGGAGTATGCAAGAAGTTGGAAAAAAGATGGAGTTCAAATTATTGGTGGATGTTGTGGTGTAGGAGTTGAAGAAATTAAAGCTATTTCCATATTAAAAGATGACAAGCATGAATAATAATGAAGAATTATTTAATCAGGCAAAAAATGAAATTGAAAAACTTTGGTCTGATAATAAAAAATTATCTGATTTTGTCAATTGGCCAAACGATTTAATTTTAAAAGAAAAAAATACTCATAAAATAAATGTAGCTGATAAGCTCTCTACTTGGAAATCACCTAATGACAATCAAGTAGATAAAATTCACAATTTAATTTCAAATTTATCTCCACATGTTCATTGGGAAAATGGATACAGTGAAAATGAGGTTAATAGAGAATTCCTTAATAAATACGGTTTTTTTGAGCTAATAGGACCAACAGGTCATTTTTTAACATTAGAAATGGCTTTATATGTCAACTTTTTAGATAATAACACCCATTATCCACTACACAATCATGAAGCAGAAGAATTGTATTTTATTGTTTCAGGAGAAGCAAAATTTGAAAGTGAAGATGAGGAGTCAAAAATATTAAAGTCTACAGATACACGTTTTCACAAAAGTTACCAAGCACATAGCATAACTACATTTGATAAAAAGATTTTATCTTTTGTAATTTGGAAAAATAAATTTGAGAATGTGTCTAAAATAGTAGATCCTAACAACATATAATATGTCAGATAAAAATTTAAAAGAAATATTAAACCCTAGTCTTTCTATAGTAAAAGATAATAAACCAAGTTGGTATCTTCCAGAAAATAGAAGAGATGGTTATAGAAATTTACATAAGATTAATAGATATGGCTTCTTACTAAGATCAGATTTAGTTCTTAAATTAAATAAAAAATATAATTCCAAAATTGAAAACATCTCTTCTGTTAAAAAAATGACAAATCATAAATATTTTTGTTCATTATTGGTTGGTAAAGATCAAGATATTCTTTATGAAAAATATTCAAGTGATTTCTCTGCTACACAACCTCAGACAATAATGTCAATTACTAAAATGTTTATTAATTTGTTTATTGGAGAACTTTTAGAAAAAAATTTAATTGATTTAGATAATAAGATTTCACAATATCTTCCTGATATTGGCAGTGGTTATGCATCCGCTACAGTGCAAGATGTTTTGGATATGAATATTGAAAACTCTTATAGTGAGGATTACAATGATCCTTATACTTCATCCTATTTACATGAGTCAGTCAATGGATGGAGGCTTCCAAATGAATTAAGTGATATCAAAAGCCAAGAAGAATTTCTAAATGATATAAAATCAAATGAAGGAAATGATTTAACAAATAAATCTGATTTCTCTCACTATAAATCTGCAAACACAGACGTAATTGGTATCTTGGTAGAAAAAGTAAGTGGAAAGCCACTTCGAAATTGGTTGATTGAAGCTATTGAAGCTGCAGGTTTCGAGGATGCTCTATACATGGGTACAGATAGATATGGTATGCCATGGATTTCTGGAGGTGGCTGCATGATCTCTAGAGATTTTTTAAGATTTGGTTTATTGTTCTCTAGGAAAGGACATGGCGTAAACAATAGAAAAGTTGGTTCTCCCTTATTCATTGATAAAACTCTTAAAAATACTGGTACAAAATACATGGAGCTATCCAAAGATAAATTTGTTTACTATTCAAATTCAGCTATGAGACATGGAGACTGGATTGGTCACTCAGGTTTAGCCGGACAGTTTTTGGCTATAAATCTCAAAACAAAAGTTGTTGCATCTTATTTTTCAGTAATTGACACAAGCTCTGGCACAGATGATGATTATAAGAAAAATATGATCAATATGTTGGATGAAATAGTTAATAATAACTGGTAAAATTATCTTAATGTTGTCTTTTTGTAATCTGCTGAGAGCTGCATAAGAGATTTAATATCAATATTAACACCTAACCCTGGTCTATCTTTTAACTCAGCATGGCCATTTTTTATAACAAAGTTTGTATCACTATATTTTAGTCCGTTAGAAATATACTCAGGATATATTTCAGCCATTTCTGTATTAGAATTACCTGCACAAAAATGCAACATAGCAGAAGCTGCAATGGACATTGAGTTCCAGCAATGTGGAGAAATCATCACATTATTTTTTGCAGATATTTCTGATATTTTGATCATATCTAAGATACCCCCTACACCAGCAATATCAGGATTTAAAATGTCAGCTGCATCAGCGGCCAAAGTTTCAATAAAATGATGTAATCCAAATTGTTTTTCTCCAGTTACAATCTTTAATCCTGTCTTTTTTCTAATAGAGGCTAACATTCTTGTTGATTCACCATCTATAGGTTCTTCAAACCAATAAGGGTTAAATTCTTTTATTAACGGTGCTAGTGCTAGAGCGATATTTGAGTCTTCTGGACTTGCAAGATCAAGCATGAGGGGTGTTTCAAACCCTATAACTTTTCTAAGCCTTGAAACACATGATACTGCTTCGTCTATTGTGCGATTTTGTAATGGATAAATCTTTATCCCTCCATAACCATGTTTCAATAATTCCGTTGCTCTATTAGATAAAGTTTCACAGTCAGGTTCTTTTTCACTCCAGGTATTTGCATATACAGGTATTTCTTTTTTAGGATTTTTTGACAAAAGGTGAGAAAGTGGTTTGTCTTCACGTTTAGCTTTAATGTCCCAAAGACTCATTTCAATTGCACTTGTCGCAGCTGAAAAATCTATTCCTCTATGCCCATCTGCAATTTGATTAACTTTTTTGTGAAAAATTTCTGGGGATAAGTTTCTTAGAGAAGATATTGAAGTCATTAAATTATGAATTATCTCAACAATTCCTTTCTCACGAGTAGATAGTGTAAAAGCCTCACCCCATCCCTCTACTCCATCAGATGTAGTCAATTTTAAAAATAAAAAAGGTTTTATCTCAGCCCAACCATCATCACTCTGTTCTGGTTTTGTAATCCATGTTTCTAAACTTGAGACAAAACTCATAATTATTTATTTACTAACGTTTTCTTTTGGTGACAAAACAACAGCTACAATACCTCCAATTATAATTAGAGAACTACCTAAAATTTGCCGCCATCCAAACGGTTCATCTGTTAAAATACTTGAACTCGATACTCCAACTAATATCTCGGATAAAAAGAGTATGGAGCAAATTCCAGCACCAATTTGAGTTGGAGCCCAAAGTATTACTATGCATGTTGGAATAAAATAGAATATAGATAAAATTAGCAAAAAGGATGTCATAGAAAGAAAAGTTTCTATTGATGGCATTTTACCCAAATAATCTGCTAAAAAATATCCAGCTGCAATATTAAATAGTGCACCATAGAAGAAAAAAGAGAATATTATCGGGAATACTCCATCAGTTTTTACAACTTCTAATCTAATCATTCCTGCAGCAAATATAGCCCCACCAGCTAATGCTATCCAGTCTCCAGCATTTTCAGGTAATGGAATAATTGTTTGTTCACTAAAAACTATCCACAACCCTCCAAGTGCAAAAGCAAGGGACACTGCTCGTTGCCAACCTAGTTTTTTTTTTAAAAATAAAATTTCAAAAATAGTCGTCCAGACAGGTGTCATATAAAATAATATCAGAGCTCTAACCACATCGGTTAAAAGAAAACTTAATGCATAACAAATAAAACCCCCACCAACTAACAAACCTGTGAGTGGTAATTCAAGTCCTGAGCTTTTTCCTTTAATTTTTCTCCATATTGAAAATGGTAATAGTACCAGAACTCCAATTATCATTTGTGCAATTGTTCCCCATCCTCCAGTAAGACCACCTTCTTCAAGTATTCTTTGTGGTAACCAATAAATTCCCCAAGCTCCAGCAGATAAAGTTAGGGCAACAGAAATTTTTAGATGATGTGGATGTCTCATAATTAATTACCTAATTTTGGTTTTATCTTACTAAAATTAAATATCTCTTCATATTTTTTTGTAAAGGCAATTAATTTTAGATCATCAAATTTTTTACCTATAATTTGCATTCCCATCGGCATTCCATTTTCATTAAATCCAACAGGAACTGTAATTGTTGGTAAATCCATCAAGCTAGACATTATAAAAACTTCTATCCATCTATGGTAAGTATCTAGCTCAAAATCATTTATTTTTTTTGGAAATTGTAAATTTTTATCAAATGGAAAAACTTGAGCTGAAGGAAGAATTAGAAAATCATAATCTTTAAAAACATCGTCGACTTCTTTAATGCACTCATTTTTTTGATTTATTGCTTTTTCAATGTCATTATCTTTAATGTTTGCTCCTTTTTTATATTCCCATATAGCTTGATAAGTCATCTCTTCTATATTTTTTAAATTCATACTTTCAGTATCTTCAAAAATACTTTTAGCTCTAAGAGTTGTCCAGCTATCCCACATTTTAGAGGAATTTATTTTGGGCTGAAGACTTTCTATTAAAATATTATGTTTTTCTAATTCCTTTAACTTAGACTCACACATACTAATTATTCCATTTTCAAACTGATATGAATTATTCATATCTTTTAACCAACCAATTTTAATATTAGAAATTTGTTTGTCTGTTATTTTGCTTTCTTTAAAAGAGCCATCAATATTAATAGAAAGTGGATCCAACGAGTCACTTCCAACTATACAATCTAATAGAACTGACATTTCCTCTGGAGACTTTGCAAAACAACCTGGTGAAGTTAAAACTGTTAATTTATCTAAATTTTTTTCATTAGATCTATCTGTTGGAATTAATCCAGTTGTTGGTCTAAATCCATATATATTAGTAAATGCTGCTGGCCCTCTACAAGAGCCCATCATATCTGTGCCATCTGCAAAAGGAATTAATCCAGCTGCAACAGCTGCACCTGCTCCACCACTAGAACCTGCTGCTGATTTAGAAAAATCATAAGGATTTGATGTTGGGCCAAAAAGTCTATTAGTAGTATGGCCACCCACGCCTAATTCAGCTGTATTTGTTTTACCAATAATAATTGCTCCACTGTTAATTAAACGATCAACGATTAGAGAATTTTTTTTTGCAATATTATTTTTGTAAGGTGGAAATCCATATGTTGAAGGAATTCCCTCAATATCAAAAAGATCTTTACAAGCTAGAGGTAATCCAAACAGAGGTTTTAATTTATTATCTTCGTTGTCTTTTAAATTTACTTCATGAAAAATTTGTTCTTCTTCTTTTTGAAGTACGATTGCATTTAACGCAGGATTATATTGCTTTATTCTTTCGAGATAAAATTTGACAACTTCTTTAACTGTTGCTTCTTTGGATTTTATTAGAGATGTTATTTCTAAAATTGATTTATTCTCAAACATTCAATGAAACTTTTATCGAGCTTTTTTAATCGATGCCAGTGTCATTTCTTTAACTTCTTGTAATGTTGCTATTTTTGGATTGGTTGCAAATGCTTGATCTTTCATCGCTTTTTCTGCAATTCTATCTACACAATCTTCAGGTACTCCAAGTTCACTTAAACTTTTTGGAATTTTTATTCTATCTAATATTCCTTCAATATTTGAAATAAACCCATCAACTGAATGATCTTCGAATTGCATAGCTTGTGACATTCTCATAACTTTTTCTTCCATACCTGGTAAATTATATCTCAATACAACTGGTAAAATGATTGCATTAGTTAAACCATGGTGTGTATTATATTCAGCTCCAACCATATGAGATATTGCGTGAGTTAACCCAAGACCTTTTAAAAATGCAATACCCGCTAAACAAGAGCCAACATGCATACCACCTCTTGCAAGTAGATTTGTTGGATCTTCTACAGCTGTAACAAGTGATTTAGAAATTAGATTTAACCCCTCTAAAGCTGCTCCATCACACATTGGATTAAAACCAGGAACACAATAACCCTCTATTCCATGAATTAAAGCATCTGCCCCTGTCCAAGCTGTTAAATTTGATGGAAGTCCAATAGTTAGTTCTGGATCAATTAAAGCTAACGATGGTCTAACATCTGGGTGCCACATGCAAAATTTCATTCCCTCTTTTAAATAAGTAACCATACCTGTAATTTCAGTTTCGGCTCCTGTTCCTGCCGTTGTCGGAATAGTTATAATTTTTGGAAACGGATTATCTTTACTAATTTTAGGAGGAGTTAACTCAAATTCAAAATCTCTAAGTGGCACATCATTATTTGCAGTAAGACATATCATTTTACCACCGTCCATTGCGCTACCACCACCAATAGCAATTATAGAGTCGTGATTTCCATCTTTATATTTTTTGCAGCCAACTGATATCTCATCTTCTCTTGGATTAGGAGATATATCAAAAAATAAATCTGATTTGATATTTGAACTAGTTAAATAGCTTTGAATATTTTTGATAAATGGTAATTTTGGGCTTCCTTTATCAGTAACTATTAATGGATTTTTAATATCTAAATTATTACAAATTTTTCCTATTTCTTTTAAACGGCCAGCACCATAAGCAATATTAGTTGGAAATGTCCAATCTTGATTGGATAAGATGTCAGATTCATTTAGTTTGAAAGAGTTCATTTTATTTGTAAGGTTTATACAATCTTTATAAAAAAAATAAATGAAAAACTTTTCTGAAAAATCTGATCTAAAAAATACATATATTGCAATAGCCACTATGCTTTTAGCCATACTTTGTGTTGATTTATATATGGTTGTTATTAAATTTTTAGGTGATGATTATTCAATTATTCAGTTATCATTATTTAGAAATGCTGCTGCTATTATTCCATTATTTCTGGTTTTAATATTTACTGGAGAGCATTTTTTAGTTTTTAAAAATACAAATAAAAAATTTATATACTTGAGTGTTATTAGAGGTATTTGTTTTCTATTATTAAATATATTTGCATTTATCTCAGTTGTTAATTTAGAGTTTGCAACTGCTATGACTCTTACATTTTCTTCTCCATTTTTTATAGTAATTTTATCTATTTTTTTTTTAAAAGATAAAGTTGGGATCTATAGATGGTCTGCGGTAATAATAGGTTTTATTGGAGTAATATTGATTACAAAACCAACCAGTGACATCTTTAATATTTACTCAATATTTCCAATATTAACTGCACTAGTGTGGGCTTTAGCAGTTATAGTTTTGAAATATATCCCAGAAGGAAATTCAACCGCTAAAATTCAATTATATACTTTAATCTTTAATGTATTAGGCACAACAGTGTTATTTTTATTTACTACAGGTCATGTCGAAATCAAAAGTACTGAAGATTTATTACTAATGTTGTTAACCGGTATATTAGGAGGAACTGCTGCTATACTTTTTGTTTATTCATATCGTCTAATGTCTGCAAGCAAAATTGCTTCATTTGAATACCTTGGTATTCCATCTTCATTTATACTGGGGTGGTTTTTCTTTAATGAAGCTCCTTGGAGTCAATTATTTCCTGGAGTATTTGTTATTATTTTTGCTGGTATGCTAATTATTTGGAGAGATAATCAGAAGAACAAATCTATAAACATTAATAAAAAATTTAACTAACTTTTCATAGATTTCATTACAATCGTTCGATCTATTTCACCTAAAAGTTTTCCTGTGTCATTACATATAACTGGGTGAGCATTATCTGAGTCGCACAATGTGTCAATTAATGTCTCAATTTTTGCTTTATCGTTAACGCAGTCTTGCTTTTTAGCGTATAAATTTTTTGTATCTTCACAACACTCCTGTCTCATAACTTTTCCTGCACTTAAAACTTTATATTTTGGAACATCTTCACAAAAATCTTTTACATATTGGTCCACAGGATTTGCTACAATTTCCTCAGGTGTGCCTACTTGAGAAATCTCTCCATCTTTCATGATAGCAATATGATCTCCCATTTTAATTGCCTCTAAAAAATCATGGGTAATAAACACCATTGTTCTTTTTAATTTTTGCTGAATATCCAACAACTCATCCTGCATCTCTCTTCGAATAAGTGGATCTAATGCAGAAAATGGCTCATCAAAAATTAGTATTTCAGGATCAACTGCCATTGCTCTTGCTAATCCAACTCTTTGCTGCATACCACCTGAAAGCTCTCTTGGATAATGATTGTGCCACCCTTCTAAGCCAACCAATTTTATAACTTCCATTGATTTATCTATTCTTTCTTCTTTTTTTGTTCCTCTAATTTCTAAACCGTATCCAATATTATCTAAAACAGTTCTATGAGGGAACAAACCAAAATGTTGAAACACCATACTCATTTTATTTCTTCTAAGATCTAACAATTCTTTACTATTCATTTTGGTAACATCTATATCGTCCATCATCACTTTACCGGCTGTTGGCTCTATGAGTCTCGATATGCATCTCACTAATGTAGATTTTCCACTTCCAGACAATCCCATTACAACAAAAGTTTCACCTTTTTGAATTGAAAAACTTACATCTTTAACAGCTACAACATGGCCTGTTTTTTCTTGAACTTCGCTTCTTGATAAACTGGGATCTAAATCTTTTAGAATTCTTTTTTCATCTGGTCCAAATAGTTTCCAGATATTTGAGCAAACTATTTTGTCATTATTATCCATTAGTTATAATAATATTAAAATCTATCTTAATTCAAGGTTTTTTTTTCTTTATAATTAAAAATATTCGACATATTATTCATTAAAAAAATTTATGTCTAATGTCTGATAATTCTTCAATAAATAATAAATCTCTAATTAATACCTATTTAACACCTTCATTAATTTTTTTGGGAATTATTATTGCTTTAATTTTATCCCTTCAGAATCAAGAGGCATCAGTTTTTCCAAAATTTATTTCTGACCAATTTACTTTTACTGCTTGGGTTAATGAGGGCGAAGATTATTTAAGAAAACACTTTAGATGGTTTACAAAAATTATAGCCAACTATATAAAAAGTGGTTATTATTTTATTGAAGATTTTTTAATTGATTCACCTTGGATATTAGTTGTATCAATTATATTTTTACCATGTTTGGCTACTGGTGGATTAGTGCTAGGCTTATATTCATTATTTACAATGTATTTTTGGGGTGCCACAGGAATGTGGGACGAGTCGTTACAAACAGTTGGTTTAATGGGCTTGTCAGTTACTTTATGTGTCTTTTTTGGTGTTATTCTTGGAACCTTATGTTCTCAAAGTAATAGATTTTTAAATTTCATGAGCCCAATACTGGATACTATGCAAGTAATGCCTGCTTTTGTTTATTTGTTTCCTGCTGTTTTCTTTTTTGGAATTGGTGGAGCGCCTGCAATTTTAGCAACTATGATTTATGCAATGCCTCCAATTATAAGATTAACTAACTCAGGGATTAGACAAGTTCCAGCAGAAACCATAGAATCTGCAACATCATTTGGATCAACTAAATTACAACTTTTATTTAAAATTAAAATTCCACTATCTCTTCCGAGTATTATGATGGGTGTTAACCAAGTAATCATGATGGCTTTAGCACTTGTTGTGTTGGCGTGTTTTATAGGAGCAGAAGGCATTGGTGGGCAAGTTTGGTTAGCGATAAGAAAGCTAGATGTTGGTTGGGCTATGGAAGGTGGTCTTTGTATATTATTCATGGCAATAATGTTTGATAGATTTAGTAGTGCATTTAGTAAAACTCCTGAAATACTTCCATCAAATGTTCAAAAATTTTACCTACTTCCTCAAAAATGGGAAAAATATCAACTAGCAAGAATTTTAGAAAAACCATTAAGCTTTTTACACTATGTGATTAATTATATTTGTATAACAATTACAAACTTAGTTGCCTATATTTTTAGAGCTTTATTTTCTTTATTTAATAAACAAACTGCTGATGATATTGGAGAATTTATCAGTAAAAGATTTTATATAATACCTTCATTTATAATTTTCTTTATTATAACTTTTATAGACTCAAGCATACATGAGATCGGTTCATTTCCTAAAGAATGGAAACTATCTATAAGACAACCAATTGCAAACACAGTTGAATCCTTAACAGTAAATCCAGGTTTTATTGCTTTTACAAAAGGTTTAAGGGCATTTGTTTATCTTAAACTATTACATCCATTAGATGTGTTTTTAACTCACATTCCTTGGTGGTATACTATGGGTGTATTCATACTTATTGGTTATTTTGCAGTTGGTTTAAGATTTGCTTTTACAACTGCACTTTTATTATTATTTATAGGAGCTTGTGGAATTTGGACTCAATCAATGATTACTCTTTCATCAGTTCTGGTGTCTGTTGCCCTTTGTTTTGCAATTGGAGTACCTCTTGGGATAATTGCTTCATATAATGAAAGATTTAGAAATGTACAAAATGTTATTTTGGATGCAATGCAAACACTTCCTTATTTTTGTTACTTAATCCCAGTATTAATGTTTTTTGGAGGAGGTATAGTTTCTGCGGTGCTTGCAACTGTTATATATGCAATTCCACCAATTATAAGACTAACATCTTTAGGGTTAACACAAGTTTCAGGATCCTACTCTGAAGTTTCAAGATCTTTTGGTGGAACACTACTTCAAACTTTGAAAAAAATTAAATTTCCTTTAGCTATACCAAGTTTAGTAATTGGGTTTAACCAAACTGTAATATTGGCATTTGCAATGCAAATAGTTACTCCTTTAATAGGTGGTAAAGGACTAGGGCTTGAAGTGTTTAATGGATTAGCAAGATCGGATACTGGTAGAGGACTTGCAGCAGGTATTGCAATAGTTCTTTTGGCAGTAATCATAGATAGAATAACTCTTGCTTGGACTAAAAAACAGAGAATAGCTTTAGGTTTAGAAAATAACTAAGAAATTTCTACTTTTACTTGTATTTAAAAGCATGTGACAAAAGTATTGCTTTATTTTTTTTCATTTTTTTGATCATATTATTGCTAAATAAATAACAAGGAGAAAATAATGAAAATATCAAAAATCATTTCAGCACTGATTTTGTCATTTGTTCTAGTACTTTCTAGTTTTGCTCAAGCTAACGCTGCTAAGAGATTAACAGCGGCTGTGGCAGATTGGACTGGTGGAGAAATTTCATGTCAAGTAGCTGTAAGTATGCTTGAAGAAGAATTGGGATACAAAATTAAAAGAGTAGTATTTCCATCAGGAACTGGCTTATGGGAAGCTATAGCAGCAGGTGAAATTGACTTTGCATGCGAAACCTGGCCAAGTTACGCTGAATCAGACACGGTAATGATGAAAGAAGATCTGATCTATGAAGGAAAAGTAGTGGGCACATATGATGGAGATGGTAGTATCGATTTATTAGGTACTGTTGGTATTATCGGTATGTCTGATTACTACATTCCAAGATACGCAGCTGAAGAGCTAGGTATTAAATC
>LIBV01000009.1 GCA_001438335.1 Pelagibacteraceae bacterium BACL5 MAG-120820-bin39 | reverse complement strand
TCTCATGTTTTTCATTTACTGAGGTTGCAAAAGAAGCTTCAAAAATAATGAAAGAGGGTGGAAGTTTATTAACTTTAACTTACGAGTCTACTAAAGCTATTCCAAACTATAATGTAATGGGTGTTTGCAAATCAGCTCTTGAGGCAAGTGTTAAATATTTAGCAAGAGATTTGGGTGCTAAAGGCATGAGAGTAAATGCAATAAGTGCGGGACCTATTAAAACTTTAGCAGCTTCTGCTATTGGTGATGCCAAATTTTTATATAAATGGAATGAAGACCATTCTTTTCTTAAAAGAAACGTAGATATCCATGATGTTGGAAATTCAGCATTATATCTTCTAAGCGACCTTGCAAGTGGTGTAACTGGTGAAATTCACTATGTTGACGCTGGATATAATAAGGTTGGAATGCCAGATCCTAAGAATATTACTCAAATATAGTTAAATTTAGTTAAAAATATTAGGTGCGTTCTGTTGCCAGGTGTCCCATAAAAAAACCCCCAGAACTTTCATTCCAGGGGTTTAGAATTTTAATTTAAATTATTATTCAGCAGCTTGTTTCATAGAAAGTTTAACTTTACCTCTATCGAAACCAATTACTTTAACTTTTACTTCGTCGCCTTCTTTGACAACATCAGTAACTTTTTCTACTCTTTTAGCAGCAAGCTCTGAGATATGAACTAAACCATCTTGTTTTCCTAAGAAGTTTACAAAGGCACCAAACTCCATAATTTTCATTACTTTACCAGAGTACACTTTGTTTAGTTCAGCTTTAGCGGTGATATCTTTAATCATTTGCAAAGCAATGTTTCTAGACTCCTCGTCTGGAGCAGCAACTGTTACAACTCCTTCGTCATTTACATCAACTTTTGCACCTGATTTTTCAACAATTTCTCTAATTGTTGCACCACCTTTTCCAATAACGGCTGCGATATCTTTTTTATCAACAGTTACTTGTTCCATTTTTGGAGTATGCTTTCCAACATCAGCTCTTGATTCGCCTAAAGCTTTGTTCATTTCACCTAAGATGTGAATTCTTCCATCTTTAGCTTGATTTAATGCCTGCTCCATTATTTCAAATGTGATACCTGTAATCTTAATATCCATTTGTAATGAAGTAATACCATCTTTAGTACCAGCAACTTTAAAGTCCATATCGCCTAAGTGATCTTCGTCGCCCAAAATATCAGACAAGACACTAAATTCATCACCTTCTTTAATTAAACCCATTGCAATACCTGCTACAGGCTCTTTAATCGGCACTCCCGCATCCATTAATGCTAAAGAGGTTCCACAAACAGTTGCCATTGAAGATGAACCATTAGACTCAGTAATCTCTGATACTATTCTAAAAGTGTATGGAAATGCTTCTTTTGAGGGTAATGAAGATTTAATTGCTCTCCAAGCTAACTTACCATGACCAATTTCTCTTCGACCTGTTCCAATTCTTCCGGTTTCTCCAACCGAAAAAGGAGGAAAGTTGTAATGAAGCATAAATCGTTCTCTTTGTAATCCATCCAAACTTTCAATACGTTGTTCATCATCAGAAGTTCCTAGAGTTGCCACAACAATTGCTTGTGTTTCTCCTCTGGTAAATAATGCAGAACCATGAGTTCTAGGTAAAATTCCAACTTCACATGAAATTGGTCTTACATCAGATAATCCTCTACCATCAATTCTATTTTTATTTTTCAGAATATCAGTTCGAACAATTTTCTTTTCAAGATTTTTAAGCTGAGAATTAACATCAAGATCTGTAAAATTTTCATTATCAGCAAAAAGTTGTTTTGCTTTATCAGTGATCTGTGAAATTTGATTTGATCTGTCTTGTTTATCTCTTGTGGCAAACGCTTTAGTTAAATCTGCCGTAAACTCCTCTTCAAGTTTTTTCTTAACTTCGGACAAGTCTTTTTTCTCAACGACCCAATCAGGTTTTTTACACTCCTTAGCTAGTTCTTCAATCATTTCGATTACTGGAACAAAGCCTTCGTGACCAAACTTAACAGCATTTAACATTTCTTCTTCTGTTAAACCATTCGCTTCTGACTCAACCATTAAAACTGCATCTTTTGTACCTGCAACCACTAGATCTAAACTAGAATTTTCCAACTCTGATTTAGAAGGGTTAAGAATGTATTTACCATCAACAAAACCCACTCTAGAAGCCCCTACAGGCCCCATAAATGGCATTCCAGAGATAGCTAATGCCGCAGATGATGCTGTTATTGCAAGGATATCTGGTTGATTATCTTTATCATATGAAATGACAGTCGGTAATAACTGAACTTCATTTTTAAATTCTTCAGGAAACAAGGGTCTGATTGGTCTATCAATTAATCTTGAAATTAATGTTTCACTTTCAGTTGGTCTTGCTTCTCTTTTAAAATATCCACCAGGGATTTTACCACCTGCATAATATTTTTCTTGGTAGTTAACTGATAACGGAAAGTAATCCATATCTGGATTAATTTTTTTTGCTCCTACAACTGTTGCTAAAATAACTGTTTCACCACTAGTTGCGATGATTGCCCCGTCTGCTTGTCTTGCTACTTTACCTGTTTCTAAACTTATTTTTTTTCCTGCTACTTCAATTTCCTTCTTGTATACTTTAAACATCTAATTTCCATTTCCTTCTATCTATTTTCTCAAATTTAACTTCGTTAATACATTTTTGTAAGAATCCATTTTATTTTTCTTTAAATATTCCAACAATTTTTTTCTTCTATTTACCGCTCTCAACAATCCAACTGAAGAATGTTTATCCTTTTTGAATTGTTTAATGTGTTTTGAAAGAGTTTCAATTTTTTCTGTTAGTAAAGCAATTTGGATTTCTGAAGATCCAGTATCCTTATCATGCATTGCTAGTTCTTGTGCCTTTTTGTTCATACCTCGTTTTTCCTATTTATGTGTTTGTTTTATTAAGTTTTCTATTTTTTCCGCATACTCAAAAGACTCGTCTTTTCTAAAAAGTAGTTTTGGTAAAAATTTCATAATCACTTTTTGTGATAAAATTTTTCTAATTATAAATGAGTATTCTTTTAAAATTTTAATTACTTCATCAGCATCTTTGCCTCCTAATGGAAGGACATAGGCTTTGGCAATTTTTAAGTCTTGGCTCATTCTTACTTCAGTTACAGTAATTGTTTTTGTTTCTAAATGAGGGACCTTAGCCTCATTTCTCATAAAAATCATGCTTAATGACTGCTTAATCATTTCTCCAACTCTAAGCTGTCTTTGTGTAAGTGGTTTTCCAATTCTATCAGCCATTAAATTGTTCTCTCCTTAGAGGTTACACTAAATGCCTCTATTGTATCGTCTTTTTGGAAATCCATATAGTCTTTTACTGTAATTCCACATTCTTGGCCATTACTCACCTGTTTTACTTGGTTTTTTTCTCTAAATAGAGTTCCAATTTTACCTGTATAAATGATAGCTCCATCTCTAATTATTCTTACATCAGAATTACTCAAAATTTCACCCTCAGTAACTTTCGAGCCTGCTACCTTTCCGGCACCTGAAACTTTAAATATTTCTAAAATTTGAGCTGTACCTAAAGTTGTTTCTTGAACATCAGGAGCAAGTAATCCGGACATTCTTTGTTTTATATAATCTAGAACTTCATAAATAATATTGTATGAAGATATTTTTATTTTCTCATTTTCAGCAAGTTTTTTTGCTTCTTTACTTGGCTTCACGTTAAAAGCTATTAAAACTGCATTTGAAGCTTTAGCTAAAGTAACATCTGTTTCGGTTACCATTCCAATATCAGATAATATAATTTTTGGTTTTACTTCATCATGTTTTATTTGGCTAATTGCACTTTTGATTGCTTCAGATGAACCATGAACATCTGATTTAACAATTATATTTAATTCCTCTGATAACTTATTTGAAAAAGCAGATTCTTGAGTAGCAAATGTTAATGGATTTTTTCCATCTTTGGTCTCTTCGGCTCTATTAGCACTTAAAGTTTTAGCTTCTTTTTCACTATCTACAACGATAAAATCATCACCAGCTTTTGCGGCACCATTAATCCCCAAGATCTCAACCGGTGTAGATGGCAATGCTTCATTTATTGCTTCACCTTTGTCATTAATAATTGCTCTTACTTTTCCCCATTTCAAACCACTTACAAAAAAATCTCCTTTTTTAAGAGTTCCAGTGGTTACAATAATTGTTGCTACAGGACCTCTACCAACATCAATTTTAGACTCTAAAACTACTCCGGTTGCTTTGGTGTCATAATCTGTTTTTAAATCTAAAATCTCTGCTTGAAGAATAATTGACTCTACTAACTTATCTAAATTCTTTTTTGTTTTTGCTGAAATTTCAACCATCAAAGTATCTCCTGATAAATCTTCAGCTATTAATTCATATTCTAATAATTGGTTTTTAATTTTTTGTGGATCTGCGTCTGGAAGATCACATTTATTTATCGCAACTACTATTGGAACATTTGCGGCTTTAGCATGTTTAATAGACTCGATTGTTTGAGGTTTTACACCATCATCTGCAGCAACAACTAAGACTACAACATCTGTTAGCTTAGATCCTCTAGCTCTCATTTCTGTAAATGCAGCATGACCAGGGGTATCTATAAAGGTTAATTTATTTGACTGAGACTCAATTTGGTAAGCTCCAATATGCTGAGTAATTCCACCAAATTCTCCTGAAACAACATTGGCACTTCTTAAAACATCTAAAACAGATGTTTTTCCATGATCAACATGACCCATTACCGTAACTATTGGCGGTCTATTTTTTAAATTTTCAGATCTAGACTCTTTAATCTTTTTAATAATCTCTTCTGCTTTTTCCTCTCTAATTGGATTGTGTCCAAACTCTTTAACTAAAAACTCAGCAGTATCTGCTGCCAGCGTTTGATTAATCGTAACCGTTACTCCCATACCAAATAAATATTTAATAACATTGCTTGATTGCTCAGCCATTCTATTTGCGAGCTCTCTAACTGTGATTGCTTCTGGAATATTTACATCTCTTTTAATTGGCTTTAAATTTTCTTTAGTCTCTTCTTTAGTTAAAACTTTATTTTGTTTTAATCTTGCTCTTTTAATAGATGCTAAACTTCTTGCTCGTGATTCTATATCGTCATTATCACTTATTGCTCTTGAAATAGTTAATTTCAATTCTCGTTTTTTAGTTCCAAGTTTTGATTTTTTACTTCCACCATCATCCTCACCTTTAAGTCTTTTAGTTGCTCTTTGTTCAGCTAACTTTCGTTTTTCAAAATCATTAGCAATTGGGGATGCTTTTGGTGGAAAGGTTGGTTTAATTGGTGGTGTACTTCTATCAAAAGACGAGCTAGGTTTTGACTTAACTCCAGTAGGTCTAAACGAACCACCTCTGTTAGGAAATTTACTAGGTTGTTTTTCTATGACTACAGAGTTTTTTCCTTG
Organism: Pelagibacteraceae bacterium BACL5 MAG-120820-bin39; assembly: GCA_001438335.1. GTDB lineage: Bacteria > Pseudomonadota > Alphaproteobacteria > Pelagibacterales > Pelagibacteraceae > Pelagibacter. The sequence goes on along the minus strand of LIBV01000009.1, from coordinate 11,677 downwards.
AGTTTTTGCTATCTCAATATTTTGAATAGACTTCTTGGCTATGCCAGAAATTGTTAATTTTGTTTTTTTGTTTTCCATAACTCATCACTCAATCTTTATAGACAATGTTTCTTGCAGACATAATTAAATCATCTGCTTCAGCTTTTGATAATGCAAAATCCTCAAGACAACCTTGGATTTTTACTCTTTCACCTTTAACAATGTCATAACCACCAGTTAATTCATCTGATGCTAAATCTGCAAAATCCTCTAATTTTAATATTTTTTGTTCCCCTAAAGTAACTAACATACCTGGTGTTAATCCTTTAAGATTAATTAATCCATCTTCTAAACCTAAATCTTTTATTCTTTGAGAAATATCTTCTTGATCTTTTTCATGAAACTCTTTTGCTCTTTCAATTAAAGCATTTGCAGTTTCTTCCTCGATACCTTCAATTTTCATTAAATCCTGAGCATTACTATCTTTAATATCATCAATTGTTGAAAAGCCTTCTGCTACTAAAAGCTGACCTAGTGTTTCATCTAATTCTAAGTTTTTTACAAAATTTTCTGTTTTTTCCTTAAACTCTAATTGTCTTCTTTCAGAGTCCTCAGCATCAGTCATGATGTTTATTTCATAGTTCATTAACTTAGTTGCAAGTCTAACGTTTTGACCTCTTCTACCAATTGCTTTACTCAAATTTTCCTCAGTTAGAATTACATCAAGTTTTTTTCTTTCGGTATCAACATTTACTCTTTGAACTTCTGCTGGTGATAAAGCGTTTGAGACTAAAATAGCTGGATCTTCAGACCAATTGACAATATCAATTTTTTCACCTTGTAATTCATTAACAACTGCTTGAACTCTAGAACCTCTCATTCCCACACAAGCACCAACTGGATCTAATGATGTATCAACTGCTTTAACACAGATTTTAGCTCTACTGCCAGGATCTCTTGAAGATGATTTTATTTCTATTAAACCATCATAAATTTCTGGAACCTCTTGTACAAAAAGTTTCTCCATAAATTTTGGGTGTCCTCTTGATAAAAATATTTGTTGTCCTCTTGGTTCTCGTCTAACATCAAAGCAATAAGCTTTAATTCTATCACCAGCTTTAATGTTTTCTCTTGGGATTAATTCATTTTTTTGAATAATTGCCTCTGTTCTTCCTAAATCAACTATAACATTTCCAAATTCTAATCTTTTTACAATTCCACTTAAAATAGAGTCTTTTTTATCAATAAAGTCATTATATTGTCTTTCTCTCTCAGCTTCTCTAACATTAAAAGTAATTACTTGTTTAGCTGTTTGAGCAGCAATTCTTCCAAAATCAAATGCTGGTAATGGTTGTAAAACCTCATCTCCAATTGCTTTACCTTTATTAGTTTCGTTCAAAGTTATTGCGTCATCTAATCTTATTTCTGTATTAGAGTTCTCTGGTTTTTCAACTATCACTAATTTTCTAAAAATTTCGATATCTCCATTTTCTCTGTTGATTAAAACTTTAATTTCATTGTCTTGACCAAATTTAGATTTGGCTGCTTTTGCAATTCCTGTCTCCATTGAATTGATGATTAATTCTTTATCAATAGATTTTTCTAAAGCTACCGCTTCAGCTATTCTTAATAGTTCTAATTTATCAGCTCTTTTGTTTAACATATTTTTGTTTGCTCCAAAAAAAAATGGGCTAGAGCCCATTTTGTAAATTCAATAATGTAAGGGCAATATATTAAAGATTTTTTTTAATTCAATAAAAACTATTTAGAAAAAACCCCTGTTTTATCTGTTTTTTCCCATGAAAAAGCACCATCATCTTCAGGCATTCTGCCAAAATGACCGTAGGCAGCTGTTTTTTCGTATATCGGTTTATTTAACTGTAACATCTCTCTAATTCCTCTTGGACTTAAATCAAAATTTTCATTTATTTTTTTTGTAACAAAATTATTTTTTTCTAAATCACCATCAAACAAATCTACATAAATTGATAAAGGCTTTGAAACTCCTATGGCATACGCAAGTTGTATCAAACATTTGTTTGCAATTTTAGATGCCACAATATTCTTTGCTATATAACGAGCAGCATAAGCTGCAGACCTGTCCACCTTTGTGGGATCTTTTCCAGAAAAAGCACCACCACCATGAGGAGCTGCCCCACCATAAGTGTCTACTATTATTTTTCTACCAGTAAGACCACAGTCACCATCAGGACCACCGATGACAAAATTACCAGTTGGGTTAACATAAAATTCTTCTTCGTTAAAACCTTCCAAAAATTTTTCTGGAATTGATTTTAACATATAAGGCCTTAATAATTCTCTAACCTGTCCTTGGTTAACCTCTGCTGAATGTTGAGAAGAAATAACAACCGATCTTACTTTTGTTGGTTTACCATCAACATATTCAAAAGTAACTTGGCTTTTAGAGTCTGGTTCTATATTTTTTAATTTTCCAGACTTTCTATCTTCCGCCATTAATCTTAAAATTTTATGAGAATAATGAATAGGAGCTGGCATTAACACATCAGTTTCATCACAAGCATAACCAAACATAATTCCCTGGTCTCCCGCGCCCTCATCTTTATTACCAGACGAGTCTACACCCATTGCTATATCTGCTGATTGGGAATGGAGATGACTTTCTATTTTAGTTGCTTCTTTCCAAGTAAAACCTTCTTGGTCATAACCAATATCTTTTATACAATTTCTAACTTTTTCGATCAGCTCATCTTTTTTTATATCTGGCCCTCTAACCTCACCTGCTAGAACAACTTTGTTAGTGGTGGTTAGCGTTTCACATGCTACTCTAGAAAAAGGATCCCCAGAAAGATAACTATCAACAACCATATCAGAAATTCGATCAGATACTTTATCTGGATGTCCTTCAGATACAGACTCACTTGTAAATAAAAAATTTTTTAGGTTACTCATTCTTAATTCTATTAAATGAAAAAATTAAAAAAATATACAATAAAATTATTAATAAAAATATTTTATTTCCATATTTAGAAAATACTGTTGGTGAAAATTTTCTTGATTTTTCAAAATCAACATATCCATTTTTACCAAAATCAACTTGTCCTTCAATATTTCCAATGGGGTTAACAATAGCTGCCATACCATTGTTAGCTGAACGAATTACATATTTTCCACTCTCAATCGCTCTAAATATACTATGTACAAAATGTTGTTTTGGTCCAATAGAACTCCCAAACCATCCATCTTCAGAAACATTAATTATATAATCAAAGTTTTGATCTGAATAAAGTCTTCCTGAATAGATTATTTCATAACAAATTAAGGGAAGTATCTTAAAACTAAACAACTCCCAGTTTACTTGTATAGCCTCTCTTTTTTGACCCTTTGAATATGACTGGTAGTTATTTGTAAGATTCTTAAGACCAATTTTTCTAAGTATTTTCTCAAAAGGCAAAAATTCCCCAAAAGGAACTAAATTTATTTTATCATAGGAATTTAAAAGATTTAAGTTGTTATCATAAATTGAAAACGAATTAAAAAACTTTACACCTGATTGATCATAAGATTGTTTATTAATACCAAGTCCTAATAAATGATTACTATTAAAATGATCTTTAAATAAATATTGATACTGAACAAACTCATTTTGATAAATGTCTGGAATTATACCTTCGGGCCATAGAAAAAAAATATTTTTACTCGAATCGGGCTCACTAATTTTAATTAGCTCATTAATTATTAGAGTGGGATCTACATCTCGATAAAATCTATCTAAATTTATATTTGAACCAATTGTCCGTATTGTAAAATTATTATTTGTTTCTTCTATTTTTAGAAATTTTTTTTCATAAATAGTTCCATACATATAAAACAGAATGGGTAATATTAAAAACAATACACAGACAATTAAATCTTTACGACCATCTCTTAAAACAAAAATTGATGGACTAACAAAAAGTGAAATACAAAATAAATTAAATCCAAATGTACCAATAATAGACATAATGCTTAACAATTCTGGATGATTAGAAAAACTAAAAGCAATTAAATTCCATGGGAATCCAGTTAAAATAGAACCTCTTAAAAATTCAACTATTCCAAATAGTAAAGAGAAAAGAAAAAATGAGCTCACAATTTTTTTTAATCTTAAAATTGCAAACAGATAAGTAAGTATTCCATAAAAGATTGCTAAAAAGGCTGGTATTAAAATAAGAGATAGAGGTATTAAAGCCTTAAAATTTTCATCAAACGTCAAAGAAATAGATATCCAATAAATATTAGATATAAAATAGCCAAATCCAAATGCCCATCCATATAGAAAAAAATTAAATTTTTGATATGAATTTTTTTTAAATAAAAAAATAAATAATAAACTAAATGTTAAAAAATTAATGATAAAATAATTAAATGGAGGAAGACTTAGAGAAGAAAAAACACCTAAAAAAAATAGGTATAACAATTCTAAATAAATATTTTTTTTCAATTAATTAAGTTTAGAAATTACTGATTTGTAAATTTTGTTTTCTTCTATAATCATTTTTTTATAATCTTTATCTTTAATATGATCAAATCCTAACAAGTGTAAAAATCCATGAATAAAAGTTTTAATCACCAATGTTTTAAATGATCTTTTTTCTTTATCTTTATTCATATAATTAAAGCTAATTATTACATCTCCAAGGTAAGTATCCTTTTTAATTGAAATCTTATGACTTAATGGAAAGGAAAGAATATCTGTTGGTTTATTTTTATTTCTAAATTTTTTGTTTAGTTTTTTGATATTTTGGTTATTCGAAAGTAATAAGGTAAAACCGACATTTTTGTTTAAAAACTTATATTTATTTGGAAAAGCATCACAAATAGAATTAAAAAAAATCTCTTTATTTTTTATTTTTTTAGACCAATTAGTGTCTTCAGAAAAGACATTAACGCTAATCATCGTTATTAGAATAAGCTTTTACTATTTTTGATACTAATGGGTGTCTAACAACGTCTGAATGATCAAAATCGACTACAGAAATTTCATTTAAGTGATTTAGAAGTTTTTTAGCTCTGTTTAAACCTGACATACTTTTATTTGGAAGATCAATTTGCGAAGGATCCCCATTAACGACTAATTTTGAATTTTCACCAATTCTTGTTAAAAACATCTTAATTTGAGTATCAGTTGCATTTTGTGCCTCATCTAAAATTGCAAATGAATTTTTTAAAGTTCGACCCCTCATGAATGCTAAAGGAGCAATTTCAATATCTCCAATTTCAATCATTCTTTGAATTTTCTCAAAATCAAACAGATCGTAAAGTGAATCGTACAAAGGTCTAAGATATGGATCAACTTTTTCCTTCATATCTCCAGGTAAAAAACCTAATCTCTCTCCAGCTTCAACAGCTGGTCTAGAAAGAATTATTCTTTCAATTTTCTTTTCTAATAACATTGTTAATCCCACAGCAACTGCTAAAAAAGTTTTTCCAGTCCCTGCCGGTCCTGCTGAAATAGTGATGTCACTTTGTCTTAGAGCTCTAACATACTCTTTTTGTTTTTCAGACCTTGGAATAATTGATTTTTTTGGTGTTTTAATAATGTCAGTTATATTTTGATTTTTTACTTTTTCATTAATCATAAATTGATCTACCGAAGATATAATATCTTTGTTTTCAATGCTGCCATTATTTATAAATTGATTAGCTAAAAACTGTATTGCATTTTTAACAACTTCATTTTTTTCAGCTGATGATTTGATTAGTATTGAATTTCCTCTCGAATATAAACTAGATCCAGTTATTTTTTCTAATTCTTTCAAGTTTGTATTAAACTCACCAACAACACCCATGAGTAAGTCGTTATCATGAAAAATGACACTTAAAGAGTTATTGTCTGAGTAAACGAATTTTAGCGTTGTATTAATATTTTTTTTTAAAAAACTGCTCAATTGTTAAGCTACCTTTTGATTTAAATTTGTAACAGCCTCTCCAAACAAGGTGTTTTGATTGCTTTTGTTTATTTTTACTTTCACAATTTGTCCAATACTTTCTTCATTACCACTAAATATTACTGAAGTCATGTACTCAGATCTCCCAAAAAGTTTGGTTTTATCCTCAGTTTGATTTTCAACTAGCACCTCAATTGTATTATTTTCTAAAGATTTATTTTTTTGAATCTGATGCTCGAATAATTTCTGTTGTATTTTTTCCAACCTATCCAATGATATCTCTTTATCTATTAATTCTAAATTTTCAGCTACTGTGCCTGGCCTTGGACTGAAAATAAATGAATAAGAATTTATAAATTTTATCTTTTTAATTAATTCAAATGTTTCATTAAAATCTTGCTCCTCTTCACCTGGATAAGCAATTATAAAATCACTTGAAAATTCAACTACTGGATTAATTTCTTTTAATTTTTCATAGGTATTAAGATATTCTTGAATAGTATGCTTTCTATTCATTAACTCTAAAACCTTATTAGATCCGCTTTGAACCGGAAGATGGACCAGGGGCATTAATTTTTTTGAATGTTTATATACTTCAATTAAATCATCTGTCATATCTTTTGGGTGTGATGTGGTATACCGAATTCTTTTTACCTCATTTATTTTTTCAATTTCTAAAATCAAGTTTGATAAACGCAAACCATTATCATTATAAGCATTTACATTTTGGCCTAATAAAATAATTTCTTTAGCTCCTTGTTCTATAAGGCTTTTTGCTTCATCAATGATTTGTTTGAAAGGTCTAGAATATTCAGGGCCTCTAGTATAAGGCACCACACAAAAATGACAAAACTTGTCACAGCCTTCCTGTATGGTTAAAAAGGAAGATACTTTTGAAGAATTATTTTTTATTTTACTTAGATATTCAAACTTACTTACTGCATCAAATTCAGTTTCTTCAAACTTTTGTTTTTCAACATAATTAAGTATGGTGTCGTTAATTTTGTGATAAGCCTGAGGCCCAATGACCAAATCTATATAAGGTTCTCTTTTTAACATTTCTTGATTTTCGGCTTGAGCCACACAGCCTGCAACAATAACCAAAGGCTTCTTTTTTGCTCTAAAGATTTTTTTCACTCGACCAATTTCATGGTAAACTTTTTCTTTAGCTTTATCTCGTATATGACAAGTGTTTAAAAGATAGCAATTTGCATCTTCATAGTTATCTGTTTTCTCATAACCAATTTTTTTAACTATGTCATAAATTCTATTTGAGTCATACTCATTCATCTGACAGCCAAATGTTTTGATAAATATTTTTTGATTCATGGTTATTGAGATTTTTTTTTAACCCCGTAGAGTTCTAATTTATGGTCAACTAATTTGTAACCATACTTTTCAGCAACTTTTTTTTGAAGTTTTTCAATTTCCTCGTCTACAAATTCTATAATTTCTCCAGTTTTTACATCTATTAAATGATCATGATGACCCTCATTAAGCTCTTCATATCGAGCTTTGCCACCTTTAAATTCATGTTTTGCTAAAATTCCAGATTCCTCAAAAAGTTTTACAGTTCTATATACTGTTGCGATACTAATTTTTGGGTCAATTTTATTTGCTCTATTATAAAGCTCATCAACATCCGGATGATCGGTAGACTCAGACATCACCTTCGCTATAACTTTCCTTTGTTCAGTCAGCTTAACGCCTATGGATAAGCATTTTTCCTCAATTGTATCTGGCATATTTAATTTTAACTCTAATAAATGGGATTAATCAAATTTTTTTTAATTTGATATTTATCACACAAATTGGGAATATTTTCATATTTCGTATTTTCTGATGCCTCAAAATCTCGCAAACTATAACAATAATAATCAATTTTTTTGGCTAAAAAAATAGCTTTAACAATAGATAAAGAATTTCTTATTCCAGCAAAACTGCCAGGCCCCCGGTTGATATAAATCTCAGAAAGGTCATTATAATTTATTTTTTTAGATGAAATAAAACCCTCAATTAACAGAATTAATTTCTCATAATTAATTTTAGTATTTTCATGGGTAATACTATAAATATTATCTTTATTAATGAGCATTAAAAATATTTTTTCATTTGCAGCATCAATTATAAGTTTGGTCATTTTAATTCTATTTTTATCATTAAACTCTAAAGCAGATAACAATAATATCAAATATTATTCGAAAGATGAGGGTATTTTATCGCTAATGTATCATAGATTTGATGAAAACAAATATCCATCTACAAACATTCAAATGGATGTTTTTGTTAAGCAAATAGAAATGATTAAAAATTCAAACTATGATTTTTATGACATACAAAAATTTATTGATAATTTTAATGAACCTAAAAATGAAAAAAAAATATTAATAACAATTGATGATGCATTTTCATCTTTTTATGAAATTGCGTGGCCATTTTTGAAAGAAAATAAAATTCCATTTATTTTATTTGTCTCAACAGAGCCAGTTGGCAATAATGGCTATATGACTTGGGATCAAATTAGAGAAGTTGAGAAAGAGAGTTTTGCCTATATAGGACATCATTCACATACTCATGACTATTTGATAGAAAAATCAGATGAAGAATTTATTAATGATATAGAAATAGCATCTAAATTTTTTTTAAGAGAGCTTGGATATATTCCAAATTTATTTTCTTATCCATTTGGTGAATATTCAAAATTCATGAAAGATTATGTTGCTGAAAATTTTAGTTTTGCTTTTGGTCAGCATTCTGGGGTTATAGATTTAAATAAAGATAAATTTGAATTACCAAGATTTCCTATCAATGAAAATTATGGAGAATTAAATAGATTTAAATCAATCATTAATTTTTTTCCCTTAGAGTACAAAAATTTAATTCCAGAGGAAAAGAAATTAACAAAAGCAAATAATCCACCTGAATTTCAAGTTGAATTTTTTGAAGATCAAAAAAATTTAGATAATATAAATTGCTATTCAAATGAAGGTAATGCTTGGGAAAAATCAAATTTTAATTTTTTAAATAATAAACTTACCATAAAATTTAGAGATGCTTTTACTCCTAGAAGAGGAAGAGTTAACTGTTCCTTAAATGACGATGGAAAATGGAGATGGTTTGGTATACAATTTGTTGTGCAGTAAACTAAATTAAGCTTTCAAGCTCAACGCTGGATGGCAATAGCTTTGCATCATCAAAATCTTTTAAATCGTTCTGTTCAATTATTTTTTGTAAAACTTCAACATACTGATCACCAGTTTCAGCATATTTATCTAAATAATTTGACAGCACCATACTATCTAATGGTTTACCAGCATCCCTAAGTTCAGCTCTTGCTTGTCTAAAATCCTTATAAGTCGAATGAGTATTCAAATTTCTTTGGTAGGCTCTAACCGATGCTTGTAAAATGTTAAATCTCATAACTTTATGATCCGCACCTTCTTTAGCATCTATAGGCTTTAGACCTTCTCCTAACCATGTCCATTGACCAAATAAAGCATTACCCTCCTGAGCAAATCTAGATGTTCCCCAGCCTGTTTCTTTGGCAGCTTGAGCGATTGCTAACGATACGGGGATTTCATCCATTCTAATTTTAAGTAATGATAAATCTTTTGCAGGAATGCCGTATTGTTTAAATTTTTTCTCGAGCCATTTTTTTTCTAAATCTGTATTATTGCTTTTATTAATAATGGTAAAAAGTCTTTTTCGATCTAATCGAATGTTATTATTTTCTTTTAAGATTAAAGGTAAAACAATTTGAATAAAAAGTTCCTTCCTTTTTTTTGTATCTTCAATCATTTTAATTTCATCTGGCAATAATGTTAAAAGTACAGGTTTAACAAGTTTAGTTTCTCTGACGTCTTTTAATTTATAATTAGTGTCTTTAAACAATTGTTCTATCGTGGGTGCACTTAAAGCTACCGACTCATTTTCTATATCGTTAAGTGATAAAATATCTACCAGAAGATCTTTTTCATCTAAAACTTCTGTATTTTCTTCAATATTGTTTTTGCTATTTAAAGTATAAACTAAAATTTTCTTGGATTCATTTTGAAACTCTTTTGTGTTAAGAAAATTTTCATTTGTAAAATTAATAAAAAAAGGCATCACATAAAAAAAACCAACTACCACAATACTACTTAAAATTATTCTGGGAATTGCTCCAATACTTCTCTCATCAAAAAATTGAATGGTCTTTTTTGTTTTTCTTACAATTTTTCTTCTCATTCTTGAACCGCTATAACCTCTTTAACCTCTGGCAAATAATGACATAAAAGATTTTGAACTCCTTGCTTTAAGGTCATTGTTGAGCTTGGGCATCCCGAACAACTTCCTTGTAACTGAACCTTAACCACACCATTTTTAAATTCTTTAAACTTGATGTCTCCACCATCTCTAGCAACAGCTGGTCTAATTTTTTGGTCTAAAATTTTTATAATTTTTTCTTCAATCTCTAATAAATCCTTAGTTTCTTCATTTATTTTACCATCAATTACAAATTCTTTTCCATCGGAATAGAAATCATTAATTAATGAAATAACTATATGTTTAATATCTTCCCAGTTAGTTTTATCATTTTTATTAACTGAAATAAATTCATCTCCTAAAAAAACTCCTTCTACACCAATTATGGAAAGAATATTTCTTACTAGTTCGTTGTTAATCTCATCTTTTTTTGTAATCTCATAAGAGCCACTATTTGAAACTTTTTTACCGGGTAAAAATTTTAAAGAATTTGGGTTTGGAGTGTTTTCAGTTTGAACGAACATAGCTAATATATAGTGAATAATTAATAAATTGAAACTTGATAATAAATTTTTTTCTAAAAGCCTATGATTTCTTTAATTTTTTGTACTTTTTTAGAAGCAATTGAATTTGCATTTTCATAACCTTTATTAAGAATATCATCTAAATATTTCTGATCACTCAATAATTTTTTTATCTCTTTCGAAATAGGTTCAATTTTTTCAACTAAAACTTGTGACAACTGATCTTTGAATTCTGAAAAATTTTTTCCTGAAAATTTAGAAACTGATTTTTCTAAATTTGAATTTGTTAAACTTGAATAAATTCCAATTAAATTTTTAGCCTCTGGTCTTTGTTCAAGTTCAACAACTGTAGCTGGCATTGGCAAAGGATCTGTCTTGGCTTTTTTAATTTTATTCATAATCAAATCTTTATCGTCTGTTAAATTGATTCTACTTAAATCTGAAAGTTCAGATTTACTCATTTTTTTAGTTCCGTCTTTTAAACTCATTATTCTAGAAAATTCTTTTTGAATTAAAGGCTCTGGAACTTTTAGAAAATCTTCACATTGAAAATCGTTGTTAAATTTTTGAGCGATATCTCTACAAAGTTCTAAATGTTGTTTTTGATCATCACCTACAGGAACATGGGTTGCATCATATAATAATATATCTGCAGCCATTAACACTGGATAAGAATATAAGCCAACACTTGCTTTTTCTTTATCCTTTCCTGCCTTTTCCTTAAATTGAGTCATTCGATTTAACCAGCCCATACGTGCAATACAGCTTAAAATCCAAGCGGTCTCTGCATGTGCCGAAACTCTAGATTGATTAAATATTATGCTTTTTTTTGGATCAATGCCACTTGCTATAAAGGTTGCAACTGTTTCTCTGATATTTTTTTTTAATTCTTTAGGATCTTGCTTAACCGTAATTGCATGAAGATCAACCACACAAAAAACACATTGATTATTAGTGTCATTCCCCAACTCTACAAAATTTTTAATTGCACCTAAATAATTTCCTAAATGCAGATTGCCC
>LIBV01000008.1 GCA_001438335.1 Pelagibacteraceae bacterium BACL5 MAG-120820-bin39 | reverse complement strand
CTTTTCATATGTCTAGTCAACGCAACTCTGGCAGCTTCAATCTGTTTACCTGTAACTCTTTCAGGTGATAAAGCTTTTAATGCGTAAGCGCCATAGTTAATGAAGTTTGCTCTGGAAGCATTGCCATGAATTCTTCCTTTGTGAGCTTTTCTCCACTTTGTTCTAACTGGTTGAAGCATAACTATTCTTTATTCTCCTGTGGGATTATTTTATTAGTCTCTTGGCTAAATTCCCTTGCAAAAACTTCACCTTTATAGATCCACACTTTAATACCAATAATTCCATAAGTAGTTAAAGCTTCTGCTTCAGCATAATCTATATCAGCTCTTAATGTGTGTGCTGGTATACTGCCGTCTCTTAACCATTCGGTTCTTGCAATTTCATTTCCACCCAGTCTACCACTTATAGAAACTTTGATACCTTTTGCACCTAATCTTAAACAAGATTGCATTGCTCTTTTCATAGCTCTTCTGTATGAAATTCTTTTTACTAATTGTTGGGCAATATTTTCTGCAACTAAGTAGGCATTAGTTTCAGGTTTTTTTACCTCTTTAATATTTAATGTTACTTCGTTAGTTGTAAATTTTGATAAATTATTCTTAATTTTATCAATATCACTTCCTTTTTTTCCAATCACAAAACCTGGTCTAGAAGTATAAATTGTTACATAACATTTATTAGAAGTTCTCTCAATCATGACTTTAGCGACGCCTGAATTTATTACATTTTTTTTGATATATTCTCTGATTTTAAAATCTTCTATTAAATAATTACCAAAATCTTTCTTTTTGGCATACCAAACAGAATCCCATCCTCTGTTAACACCTAATCTGAACCCTACTGGATTAACTTTTTGTCCCATGACTCTCCATTTGTTTTGCTTCTGATAGAATTATTGTAACACTAGAATATGGTTTTAAAATAGGTGCAGCTCTTCCTTTTGCTCTAGGTCTAAATCTTTTCATCACAATTTTTTTTCCACAGTAAGCCTCTTTAACAATTAAATTATCAATATCATATTGATAATTATTTTCTGCGTTAGCTACTGCTGAACTTAAAGTTTTTCTTATATCTTTAGTTATTCTTTTTTCAGAAAATTCTAAATCTCTTATTGCAACATCAACTTTTTTACCAACTATAGCTTTTAAAATTGGATTAAGTTTTCTTACACTTGATCTAATATTGTTGTTAACAGATCTAACTGTATTTTCTTTGCTGGGATTTATTTTCTTTTTTTTGCTCATTATTATTTTTTAGCCTCTTCTGGTTTAGCTTTTTTGTCTGCTGGTGTGTGACCAAAGAATGTTCTTGTAGGAGCAAACTCACCTAATTTATGACCAACCATATCTTCTGAAATAGTTATAGGGATAAATTTTTTGCCATTATAAATTAAAAAACTTACACCAACAAAATCAGGAATAATTGTTGATTTTCTGGACCATGTTTTAATAGGTATTTTTTTTGGATCTTGTTTATATTTATCTACTTTTTTCATCAAACTTTCTTCAACAAACGGACCTTTCCAAACTGATCTAGCCATTATCTAATCCTTCCTCTTCTTTCTTCTTCTTACAATAAACTTGTCTGTTCGTTTATTATTTCTAGTTTTTAAACCTTTAGCTGATTGACCTGTTCTTGAAACTGGGTGTCTTCCTCCAGATGTTTTACCCTCACCACCTCCGTGTGGGTGATCTACTGGGTTTTTAACAACTCCTCTAGTATGAGGTCTTCTTCCAAGCCATCTTGATCTTCCTGCCTTACCAATTTTAATATTTTTTTGATCAGGATTACTTAAAACACCAATTGTTGCTAATGATCTTGAGTCTATTTTTCTAACCTCTCCTGAAGCCATTTTAATTAAACTATAATTTCCGTCTAAACCACTAATTGTTACCGATGTACCTGCTGATCTCGCTAACTTACCACCGGCGCCTGGCTGAATTTCAACATTGTGTATATTTATACCTACTGGAATATCTTGAAGTGGCATGCAATTTCCAACTTTAATTTCTTTTTTATTTCCATTCTCAATTTTATCACCAACATTAATTTTTTGAGGTGCTAAATAATAAGCATGAGTATTGTCTTCAAATTTGACTAACATAATATGGCACGATCTATTCGGGTCATATTCAATTCTTTCAACAGTAGCGGGCATATCAAATTTTTTTCTATAAAAATCTATTTCACGATACATTTTCTTATGTCCACCTGCTCTATTAATAGAAGTAATATGTCCATTGTTGTTTCTCCCTTTCATGGAGTTTTTTGGGGAAACTAAAGATTTGAATGGTTTACCTTTCCATAAATCAGACCTATCAACTAAAATTGTGCCTCTAGTAGATTTTGTATAAGGTTTAAAAGATTTTAATGCCATTAACTAAATACCTGTTGTTAGATCAATACTTTGACCTTTTTTTAGTGTTATGATTGCTTTTTTAAATCCTGAAATTTTTACTTTCTTGCCTTTAGTAACTTTGGTTCGATTTTGTTTATTAATGATATTGATTTTTGTAACATTAACTTTAAATATTTTTTCAATATTTTTTTTTAAATTTTTCTTATTTGCTGAAGAAGGTACCTTAAATACAATCTTATTTAACTCTGATAAATTTGTAGATTTTTCGGTAACTAAAGGAGATAAAATTTTATCATATAGATGTAGCTTATCCATTATATGTACCTCTTTTCTAATTCTTTAACAGAACTCTCTGTAAAAACTATTTTTTTAAATTTTACCAAATCAAAAGAACTAAAATGATTAACATCAGTTATTTTAATATTTGGGATATTTCTAATTGATTTTTCAATAAAATCTTTAGATGGCTTATCTAAAATGACTAATGAATTAGTAATCTCTAATTTTTTAACAATTGAGAACATTTCTTTAGTTTTTTTAATTTCAGATTTAAAATCACTCAAAATAACAAGATTATTATTTTTAACTTTTTCAGATATTAGTGAAGCAACACTTAATTTTTTTTCACTTTTATTTAGTTTTCTTTTTTTATATGCCAATTCACCTTTTGGTCCATGAGCAACACCTCCACCAACAAAAATTGGAGCTTTTCTACTAGCATGTCTTGCATTTCCTGTACCTTTTTGAGCATAAATTTTAGCAGTAGAACCAGTTATTTCATTTTGTTGCTTTGTTTTAGCGTGTCTTCCTTTATAATTTGCATTGGTCTTATAAAGAACACTACTCACCAATTTTTGGTTAATTTTTGCAGAGAAAATTTTATCTAAAACTTCAATAGAGTCTTTTTTCCCGTCTAAATTCAATTTATCAATTTTCATTATTTTTTCTTTTTATCTTCTGCATTTTTTACTTTTATTGCAGCATCGATTTTTTCTGTTACCGTTAATTTTTTTATATTTTTTACTGATTTTTTTACTAATACTTCAGAATTTTTTGATCCTGGGATCGAGCCTTTTAAATACAATAATTCATTTTCTAAATCTGCTCTAATAATTTCTATATTTTGCATAGTTCTTAGCTTATCCCCCATGTGACCAGCCATTTTTTTCCCTTTAAAAACTTTTCCTGGATCTTGTCTTTGACCAGTTGAACCATGAGATCTGTGTGAAACCGATACACCATGAGATGCTCTTAATCCTCCAAAATTGTGTCTTTTCATCGCTCCCGCAAAACCTTTACCAATAGTTTTTGATTTTGTGTCTACAAATTTTATGTCTTTAAAAATTTCTAAGCCAAATTCATTTCCTTCTTTATAATTTTCAGTACTTTCAACTCTAAACTCTTTCAATTTTTTTTTAGCTTCTGTATTTTTTTTAGCGTAAAAGCCTTTCATAGCTTTTGTTAATTTAGAATTTTTAATTTTACCGAATCCTAATTGGACTGCTTTATATCCTCTTTTATCTTCTTCTATAACATGGATAACTCTAGCTTTTTCCATTTTTAAAACTGTAACAGGAACTAGTTGACCTGTTTTATAAAACTCTCTAGTCATTCCTATTTTTTTTCCAATTAATGCTATTTCGCTCATAATTAAATTTTAATCTCTACATCCACACCTGAAGCTAAATCTAATTTCATTAAAGCTTCAACTGTTTGTGGTGTTGGCTCAATAATATCTATTAGCCTTTTATGTGTTCTAGTTTCAAATTGCTCTCTACTTTTTTTATCAATATGAGGGGATCTTAAAACTGTATATTTTTCAATTCTTGTGGGTAGTGGAATAGGACCTTTGATTGTAGCTCCAGTTCTTTTTACAGTATTAACAATCTCTTCAGTAGAAGCATCCAGA
This sequence comes from Pelagibacteraceae bacterium BACL5 MAG-120820-bin39, assembly GCA_001438335.1. GTDB lineage: Bacteria > Pseudomonadota > Alphaproteobacteria > Pelagibacterales > Pelagibacteraceae > Pelagibacter. The sequence continues at coordinate 13,133 of LIBV01000008.1, read as the reverse complement.
ATTTTATTATCGTAAGCTCTTAACTTAATTCTAATATTTTGTTTTTCCATAATTATCCTGCAATCTTCTTGGTTACTTCATCCTGAACGTTTTGCGGTACCTTTGCGTAATGATCAAAAAACATTGAATACTGAGCTCTACCTTGAGACATAGATCTTAAATTATTTATATAGCCGAACATATTTGCTAATGGCACCATCGCTGTAATTACTGTTGCATTTCCTCTTTGTTCTTGAGTATTTATTTGACCTCTTCGACTGTTTAAATCACCAATTACATCACCCATATAATCTTCAGGTGTAACCACCTCAACTCTCATAACTGGTTCTAAAAGTTTTAAACCACCTTTTATACAAGCTTCTTTAAAGCATGCTCTACTAGCAAGTTCGAAAGCCAAAACACTTGAGTCAACATCGTGGTGTAAACCATCTAAAATTGTAACTTTATAATCAATCATTGGGAAACCAGCTAAAATTCCACCATCAGATATTGTTTCAATTCCTTTCTCAACACCAGGAATAAATTCTTTTGGGATTGATCCACCTTTAATTTTACTTTCAACCATTCTACCTTTGCCAGGCTCTTGTGGCTCAACTAACAATTTAACTTTAGCAAATTGACCTGCACCACCACTTTGTTTTTTGTGTGTATATTCAACTTCAGAAGCATTCTCAATTGTCTCTCTATAAGCAACCTGAGGTGCACCTACATTTGCTTCAACTTTAAATTCTCTTTTCATTCTATCTACAATGATATCCAAATGAAGTTCTCCCATACCTTTAATGATTGTTTGACCGGACTCTTCATCTGATGAAACTCTGAATGAGGGATCTTCTTTTGCTAGTCTTCCTAAAGCTTCACCCATTTTTTCTTGGTCAGCTTTTGTTTTTGGCTCAACTGCAATTTCAATTACTGGCTCTGGGAATTCCATTGGTTCTAATAAAATAGGATTTTCTTTATCACATAATGTGTGACCTGTTATTGTGTATTTTAATCCAGCAAGAGCAACAATATCACCTGCATTTGCTTCTTTAATGTCTTCTCTTGAATTGGCATGCATTAAAAGCATTCTGCCAACTCTTTCTTCTTTTTCCTTAGATGAGTTATAAACACCAGTACCTGTTTTAATAGTTCCTGAATAAATTCTAATAAATGTTAATGATCCAACAAAAGGATCATTAGCTATTTTAAAAGCTAGCGCAGAAAAAGGTGCATTATCATCAAATTTCATTTCCACAGTATCTTCTGAGTCTAATTTTGTTCCTTTAATTAATCCAATATCAACTGGGCTTGGTAGATAATGTACAACAGCATCTAGTAAAGGCTGAACACCTTTGTTTTTAAAAGCTGAACCAGTTATTATAGGAACAAATGAGAAGTTAAGCGTCCCTTTTCTTATACATTTTATTAAATCTTCTTCTTTAATTTCATCACCATTCAAATAACTTTCCATAAGTTTTTCATCCTGCTCAACTGCAGTTTCAACTAATTGAGTTCTATATTTGTCGGTAATTTCTTTTAAATCAGCTGGGATTTCTTTATATTCCCATTCCGCACCTAATGCCTCATCTTTCCAAACTTGAGCTTTCATTTTAACTAAATCAACTACTCCAGTTAATGATGATTCAATTCCTATTGGTATTTGAAGAACTATAGGTGTAGCACCCAATCTATCCTTGATCATCTCTATACATCTAAAAAAATCTGCACCAGTTCTATCTAATTTATTAACAAAACAAATTCTTGGGACTTTATATTTGTCTGCTTGTCTCCAAACAGTTTCAGATTGTGGTTCAACTCCTGCAACACCATCAAATACTGCTACTGCTCCATCTAATACTTTTAGTGATCGTTCAACCTCAATTGTAAAATCTACGTGTCCTGGTGTATCGATAATATTAATTCTATGGTCTTGCCAAAAACATGTCGTTGCAGCTGATGTAATCGTTATACCTCTTTCTTGTTCTTGCTCCATCCAATCCATCGTTGCAGCACCATCATGAACCTCACCAATTTTGTGACTTTTGCCTGTATAGTACAAAATTCTTTCTGTAGTAGTAGTTTTGCCCGCATCTATGTGGGCCATAATTCCAATGTTTCTGTATTTATCTAGTGAGTGTAATCTTGACATAATTTTTTACCATCTAAAATGTGCAAAAGCTTTGTTTGACTCAGCCATTTTATGCACATCTTCTTTTTTTTTAACTGCTGATCCTTTTTTTTCATAAGCATCATAAAGTTCATTGAAAATTTTATCTGACATATGTTTGTCTTTTCTTTTTCTAGCAGATTCTATAAGCCATCTGATTGCTAGGGCTTGGGCTCTTTTACTTTTTACTTCAACCGGTACTTGATAGGTAGCACCTCCAACTCTTCGCGATCTAACTTCAACAGTTGGCTTAATATTATTAATAGCTTCATTAAAAATATTAATTGGTTCTTCTTTTGATTTTGTTTTTATTTTTTCTATTGCATCGTAAACTATTTTTTCTGCAACTACTTTCTTTCCATCATACATTATTGAATTTATTAATTTTGGAATAATAGTAGAATTAAATTTTGGATCTGGTGTAATATTTTTTTTTGGTTGAGTTTTTTTTCTAGACATTATTACTTACCTTTTTTTGTTCCATATAAAGATCTTCTTTTCTTTCTATTAGCTACACCTTGTGTGTCTAAATTTCCTCTAAGAATATGATATCTAACACCTGGTAAATCTTTAACTCTACCACCTCGAATTAAAACTACAGAGTGTTCTTGAAGATTGTGACCTTCACCAGGTATGTAGGCAGTTACTTCAAAACCATTTGACAGTCTAACTCTTGCAACCTTTCTTAAAGCTGAGTTTGGTTTCTTAGGAGTGGTTGTATAAACTTTTATACAAACACCTCTTTTTAAAGGTTGTTTTTCTAGCGCAGGAACTTTGTTCCTTGCTACTGCTTTAATCCTAGGATTTTTTAACAACTGATTAATCGTTGGCATAATTTTTTATATAAATTTTATTTTTGAATGAAATAACTGACAGGTTATTCATGGCAGCGTTTAGTGCTAAAGTTAGCACTACATTCCAACCAAAAACATCGCCAAAATACTGATTAATCTGACTTTGTCAAACTAAAACTATTAAAAAAAGTTATTATTTTTATTAATTTGCTTGGGTTTCTGCTGGCTCAATTTTTTCTTGGTCAGATAAGAATTTATTATCATCTGCAAGAGCTCTTCTGTTCCATCTGTTCTTAATATGACCTGTGCCTGCTGGAACTAATCTACCTACAATAACATTCTCTTTTAAACCTTTTAATGGATCAACTTTACCTTTAATCGCAGCATCAGTTAATACTCTAGTGGTTTCTTGGAATGAGGCAGCAGATATAAAGGACTCTGTTTGTAAAGATGCTTTTGTAATTCCCATTAACACTCTTTCACCTTCAGCTGGAGTTTTGCCTTCAGCTTTAAGTTTTTCATTAGTATTATCAAATTTAATTCGATCTACAATTTCCCCAGGTAAATAAGTCGAATCTCCCGAAATCTTAACTTCTACTTTTTTAAGCATTTGTCTTAAAATAGTTTCAATATGTTTGTCGTTAATTATTACACCTTGCAATCTGTAAACTTCTTGAACCTGGTTTACAAAATATTCTGTTAATTCCTTAATACCTAATATTCTCAAGATATCGTGAGGTAATGGTTGGCCATCTAATAAATACTCACCTTTTTTAATTTTTTCACCTTGGTTAAAATTGATGTGTTTACCTTTTGGTATTAAATAATTTGATACCTCAGATCCATCTTCTGGAACAATTGAAACACGTTGTTTACCTCTAACTTCTTTACCAAAAACTACCTGACCATCATTCTCTGCGATAATTGCACTATCTTTTGCTTTTCGAGCTTCAAAGAGCTCAGCTACACGTGGTAATCCTCCAGTAATATCTTTTGTTTTAGTAGTTTCTTTTGGCAGTCTTGCAATAACATCTCCTGCCGATACTTTTTGTCCATCTTTTATTGATAAAATTGAGTCTGGTACTAAATAATATCTAGCTTCATTATCGTCAGCTTTTTTAATTACGTTTCCTTTTTCATCTCTTAGAGTAATTCTCGGTTTTAAATCAGTACTTTTTGATTGTGATCTCCAATCAACTACTGATTTAGAAGAAATTCCTGTAGCATCATCAGTTGTTTCTTGAATTGAAACTCCATCAATTAAGTCTACATAGCTTGCAATACCACTTTTCTCAGCGATAACTGGAGTAGTGTAAGGATCCCATTCACATATTTTAGTATTTGCTTTAACTTTTTCTCCATTTTTAAAAAATAATTTCGAACCATAAGCAACTTTATATATTGCTATTTGTACACCATTATCATCTTCAATTGATAACTGCGTATTTCTTCCCATTACAATTAAATTCTTTTTTGAATCTTCTAAAATGTTTGAATTGATAATTTTTAATACACCGGCATTTTTAGTTACAATCTGAGATTCTTGTTTTACTGATGCTGTTCCTCCTACGTGGAAAGTTCTCATAGTTAACTGTGTGCCAGGCTCACCAATTGATTGTGCTGAAATCATACCAATTGCTTCACCTACATGAACCATTTTACCTCTCGATAAATCTCTTCCATAACAAGTTGCACATACTCCTTCTTTAGAGCTACAAGTCATTACTGAATAAACTTTTAAAGATTTAATTCCAGCTGAATCTATTTGATCACAACCAGCTTCATCGATCATTGACATTTTTTTAATAATTACCTCACCTGTAATAGGATGTTTCACATCACTTGCGGTAACTCTTCCTAAAGCTCTTTCTGATAAACTTACTACAATATTTCCACCTTCTAATATTTCTGAAAGTTCAATAAAGCCTGGTTCGTCACACTTAATTTTGCTGATGGTTAGATCTTGAGCAACATCACAAAGTCTTCTAGTTAGGTAACCCGAACTTGCAGTCTTAAGTGCTGTATCAGCTAGACCTTTTCTTGCTCCGTGAGTAGAATTAAAATACTCTAAAGCTGTTAAACCTTCTTTAAAATTAGAAATAATTGGGGTTTCAATAATTTCTCCAGATGGTTTTGCAATAAGTCCTCTCATCCCTGCTAATTGCTTCATTTGAGCAGCTGAACCTCTAGCGCCACTGTCAGCCATCATAAATACAGAATTAATTTTTAATCCATCGGGTGTTTTTTGTGTTGCAGAAATTCCCTTCATCATTTCTCCAGCTACTTTATCTGTACATTTAGACCAAGCATCTACAACTTTATTATATTTTTCACCTCTTGTAATCAAACCTTCCGAATATTGAGTTTCATAATCTGCAATTAATTTTTTAGTGTCATCAATCAATTGAGTTTTGCTTTCAGGAATAACTAAATCATCTTTACCAAAAGAAATTCCAGCTTTAAATGCATGCTTAAATCCTAAATCTTTTAACTTGTCACAAAATATTACCGTTGCTTTTTGACCACAGAATCTAAAAACACTATCTATTATTTCAGATACAATTTTTTTAGGTAGCAATTTATCGACTAAAGAGAATTTAATATTATTATTTTTAGGTAATAAATTAGCTAATAAAAATCTACCAGCTGTTGAAGTGTATTTTTCTAATTTTTTATTTCCTTTTTCATCAACTGTTTCAAATCTAGAAATGATAGTACTGTGCACTTTGATTTGTCCACTTGCTAAAGCGAATTCAATTTGATCGTAATCTACAAAATAACCAGCCGGTTTATCAGTCATTGGTTCTTGTGAAAGATAGTAGATTCCTAAAATCATATCCTGACTAGGAACGATTATTGGTTTTCCGTTAGATGGAGAAAGAATATTATTTGTTGATAGCATTAAAATTCTAGCTTCTAATTGTGCCTCTAAACTTAGAGGAACGTGTACAGCCATTTGGTCACCATCGAAGTCAGCGTTAAACGCCGCGCAAGTTAGCGGATGTAATTCAATAGCATCTCCCTCTATTAATTTAGGTTCAAATGCTTGAACACCTAATCTGTGTAAAGTTGGTGCTCTGTTTAATAATACCGGATGTTCTCTTACTATAAGTTCTAATGCATCCCAAACCGCATTAGTTTCTTTTTCAACTAATTTTTTTGCCTGTTTAATTGTTGAAGCTAATCCTAATTTATTTAATCTTGCATATAAGAATGGTTTGAAAAGCTCTAATGCCATTTTTTTTGGCAAACCACATTGATGTAATTTAAGATCTGGACCCACAACAATTACTGATCTTCCTGAATAATCAACCCTTTTTCCAAGCAAGTTTTGTCTAAATCTTCCTTGTTTACCTTTTAACATTTCTGCTAAAGATTTTAATGGTCTCTTACCACTTCCTGTAATTACTCTGCCTCTTCTACCATTATCAAATAATGCATCAACTGACTCTTGCAGCATTCTTTTTTCATTTCTTACAATGATATCTGGTGCTTTAAGATCCATTAATCTTTTCAATCTATTATTTCTATTTATAACTCTTCTATAAAGATCGTTTAAATCTGATGTAGCAAATCTACCGCCATCTAAAGGTACTAAAGGTCTTAATTCAGGTGGTATAACTGGCACAACTGTTAAAATCATCCATTCAGGTTTTTGTCCACTTTCAATAAAAGACTCTAAAAGTTTTAATCTTTTAATTGCTCTTTCCTCATTAACTTTTGACTTAGTTTCTTTAATATAACTTACTAAAGTTTTTCTTTCTAACTCAAGGTCTAAATTTTTAAGCATTTCTAATACTGCTTCAGCACCAATACCCGCACTAAATGATTCTTCGCCAAATTCATCTTGGTATTTTGCTAATTCTTCTTCATTCAAAAGTTGTTTTTTTTGTAAACCAGTTAAACCAGGTTCAATTACGATGAAATTTTCAAAATATAAAACTCTTTCAATTTCTTTTAATTTCATATCAACAGCTAAAGCTATTCTGCTTGGTAATGATTTTAAAAACCAGATATGAGCAACAGGGGTAGCTAAATTAATATGCCCCATTCTTTCTCTTCGAACATTTGATTTTGTAACCTCGACACCACATTTTTCACAAATGATGCCTCTAAATTTCATTCTTTTATATTTGCCACATAAACATTCATAATCTTTTATAGGTCCAAAAATTCTTGCACAAAATAAACCATCTTTTTCTGGTCTAAATGTTCTATAATTAATTGTTTCAGGTTTTTTAATTTCACCATATGTCCAAGATTTTATTTTTTCTGGACTTGCTATAGAAATTTTTATGCTACTAAAATTTTGTGCTTCAGAAATTTCAGTGTTTTTAAATAAATCTGTAAGTTCTTTTTTCATATTAATTTAACTCCACATTTAGTGCTAATGATTTAATTTCTTTAACTAGTACGTTGAAAGATTCAGGAATTCCTGACTCGAAGTTTTCTTCACCTTTAACAATTGTTTCATAAACTTTAACTCTTCCAGCAACGTCATCAGACTTAACAGTTAAGATTTCTTGTAAAGTATAAGAAGCACCATAAGCTTCCAATGCCCAGACCTCCATCTCACCAAATCTTTGACCACCAAGTTGAGCTTTTCCTCCTAATGGTTGTTGTGTAACTAAACTGTAAGGACCTGTAGATCTTGCGTGAATTTTATCCTCAACAAGATGGTGTAATTTAAGCATGTAAATTATACCTACAGTTACAGGTCTATCAAATTTCTCACCTGTTCTTCCGTCCCATAAAGTTGTTTGCCCAGAAGATGGTAGTTTTGCTAATTCCAACATTTCGGTAACATTTTTTTCTTTAGCTCCATCAAAAACTGGTGTGGATATTGCAATTCCGTTTTGTAAATTTTCACATAAATCTCTAAATTCTGATTTATTTAATGTATCAACTGTTTCTTTAAAAACTTCTTCCCCATAAACTGATTTTAAGAATTTTGCAATTTTTTCAGTTTTTTCGATTTTTTTATTGTTCTCATTAACTAATCTTTTAACTTCCTCACCAAACTCTTTACAAGCCCAACCTAAATGAGTTTCTAAAATCTGACCAACGTTCATACGACTTGGAACTCCTAAAGGATTTAAAACTATATCTACAGGTCTGCCATCTTCTCTATATGGCATGTCCTCTACAGGCACAATTTTACTGACAACACCTTTATTGCCATGTCTTCCTGACATTTTGTCTCCAGGTCTTAATCTTCTTTTAATAGCAACAAAAACTTTAACCATTTTCATTACACTTGGTAACAAATCATCACCGCTTCTAATTTTCAAAACCTTATCTTCAAATCTTTCCGTAATATCTTGTTTAGCTTTATTGTATTGATCTTTTAATTGAGCAAGAGTAGCTTCATCATTAACATTGCCAACTGTAATTTTAAATACATCATTGATATTTAATTTATTAATTGCATCAAAATCTAGTTTTGTCCCTTGATCTAAATCTTTAACTTTTTTAGCCAATGATGAACCAGATAAAAATTGAGAAGCCCTTTGCTTAATACTTCTCTCTAAAATTTCTTCTTCAACAATTTTGTCTTGTTGAACTTGTTCAATTTCCGCTCTTTCAATAGTAATAGATCTTTCATCTTTTTCTATTCCGTGTCTATTAAAAACTCTAACGTCAACCACAGTTCCGCTACTGCCTCTAGACATTCTTAAAGACGTGTCAGTAACATCAATAGCTTTTTCACCAAAAATTGATCTTAATAATTTTTCCTCAGGTCCTGATGCTGAATCTCCTTTTGGAGTAACTTTTCCGACTAAAATATCACCAGCATTTACTTCTGCACCAATATAAACTACCCCAGATTCATCTAAATTTTTTAAAGCTTCTTCATTAACGTTTGGGATATCTCTAGTAATTTCTTCTTCACCAAGTTTTGTGTCTCTAGCCATTACTTCATACTCAACTATATGAATTGAAGTAAATACATCGTCTGTGACACATCTTTCTGAAATCAAAATAGAGTCTTCAAAGTTGTAACCTTGCCAAGGCATGAATGCTACAGTAACGTTTTTACCTAGGGCTAATTCTCCTAGTTTAGTAGCTGGACCATCTGCAATAATATCACCTGATTTAACTTTATCACCAACTCTTACAAGAGGTTTTTGGTTAATACAGGTATTTTGGTTAGATCTTTTAAATTTTTGTAGATTATATATATCTACACCAGATTTAGTAAAATCAGTTTCTTCTGTTACTTTAATAACAATTCTTTTACCATCAATTTTATCAACAATACCGTCTCTTTTTGCAACAATTGTAACACCAGAGTCCAGTGCCACGTCACGTTCGATACCCGTACCAACAAGTGGTGATTCTGGTTTTAATAGTGGTACAGCTTGTCTCATCATGTTTGAGCCCATCAATGCTCTATTTGCATCATCATTTTCTAAAAAAGGAATTAATGAAGCAGCAACTGATACAAGTTGTTTTGGAGATACATCTATAAAATCAATTGTTTCAGGTTTTGCTAAAATAAAGTTTAAGTTTTGACGACAAGAAACTAACTCTTCAGTAATTTTTCCATTTTTATCTAATTTAGTATTTGCTTGTGCAATCGTATATTTTGTTTCTTCCATTGCAGATAAATATTCAACATTATCTTGCACCACTGCATCTTTTACTCTTTTATAAGGACTTTCAATAAAACCATATTTATTAATTTTAGCATAAGTAGATAAACTATTTATTAATCCAATATTTGGTCCTTCTGGAGTTTCGATCGGACAAATTCTACCATAATGAGTTGGGTGGACATCTCGAACCTCAAATCCAGCTCTTTCTCTTGTTAAACCACCTGGTCCTAATGCAGAAACTCTTCTTTTGTGTGTAATTTCTGATAATGGATTTGTTTGATCCATAAATTGAGAAAGCTGTGAACTTGCGAAAAAATCTTTTAAAGATACTGTTAAAGGCTTAGCGTTAATTAAATCTTGTGGCATAGCAGACTCAATATCTAGAGTTGTCATTTTTTCTTTGATAGCTCTTTCCATTCTATAAACACCAATTCGAGCTTGATTTTCAACTAATTCTCCAACTGACCTCACTCTTCTATTGCCTAAATGATCGATATCATCAACTTCATCTTTACCATCACGTAGATCTAACATTTTATGAATGATAGCTATTATGTCGTCATTTCTTAAAATTGTAATTTTATCTGAGCATTCTAAATTTAGTCTAGAGTTCATTTTAACTCTTCCAACATCAGATAAATCATATCTATCAGAGCTAAAGAATAAATTATTAAAAATTTGAGTAGCAATTTCAGTTGTTGGAGGTTCACCTGGTCTCAACATTTTGTAAATTTCTGTTATTGCATCATTTTTGTCCTCATTTTTGTCATTTAATAGAGTTGTTAAAAGATAAGAACCTTTATTTATTGAATTTGTAATTGAAATTTTTAGTGTGTTAATATTTGCATCTAAAATTTGTTGTATAATAGTGTCATTTAACTCTGTTCCAATTTTAAAAACACCATCTTCTTCATCGTTAATTTTAATATCTCTATGTAAAAATTTTCCATATAACGATTCTCTTGAAACTAAAATTTCTTTTAAACCCTCATTTGCTAATTTTTTAGCATTTAAATAGTTAATTTTATCACCCAATTTAACTACTACTTGCCCTGTTTTTGCATCAATTACCTCTTCTGCAAAGTTTTTAGATTTATAGTTTTCTGGGTTAAATTTTGTTTTCCATTTATTGGTTTTTGGATCAAAAGTGTAATCGTCACTCTCATAAAATTCATCAGCTATTTCAGCTTTTGTGAACCCTAATGCTAACAATAAAGTTGAAGCTAGAATTTTTTTCTTTCTATCAATTTTAAAATATAAAAAATCCTTAACATCAAATTCAAAGTCTAACCATGAACCTCTATTAGGAATTACTCTACAATTAAATAATAATTTACCACTAGCATGAGTTTTTCCTTTATCATGATCAAAAAATACACCTGGACTTCTATGCATTTGGTTAACGACTACTCTTTGAACTCCATTAGTTATAAAAGTTCCACTATTAGTCATCATGGGAACTTCACCCATATAAACTTCTTGTTCTTTTGCTGATAAAATATCTTTTGTATTATTTTCTTGATCTATTTCATAAACCACTAATCTAAGTGTACATTTAAGAGCTGAAGAATAAGTTAGGCCTCTGGTAATACATTCTTCAACATCAAACTTTGGTTTTTCGAGACGGTAAGAAACGTACTCTAAAGTTGCTTTATCATTTAAATCTTCAATTGGAAAAATACTTTTAAAAACTCTGTCAAAACCTTTTGTTAAATCACCATCTTCCGGTTTGAATTCTGTTAACTCTTTGTATGAATTTTTTTGAACTTCAATTAAATTAGGTATTGATAAACTTTCTTTTAGTTTACCAAAACTTTTTCTTATGTTTTTCTTTTCAGTAAAAGATAATTGCATTTATATTTATTAATACTGATTAATGAAATTAATCAGTATTGGAATTCTTTCTTTTAATTTATTTTAGTTCTACTTTAGCGCCTGCAGCTTCTAACTTAGCTTTAATTTCTTCAGCTTCTTTTTTGTTTACACCAGATTTAACTTCTTTAGGTGCACCCTCAACTAAATCTTTTGCTTCTTTAAGACCTAAAGATGTTGCTGCTCTTACTTCTTTGATAACATTAATTTTTTTATCTCCAGCTGAAACTAACATGATTGTAAACTCATCTTTTTCTTCTGCTGCTGCGCCACCTGCTGCTGCTGGTGCTGCCGCTGCCATTGGAGTTACACCCCATTTTTCTTCTAATTGTTTTGAAAGCTCTGCTGCTTCAGCAACTGTCAAGCTTGATAAATCTTCTATAATTTTATTTAGGTCTGGCATATGTTTTACTCTTTAGGTTGTGTTTCAGAATTTTCTTGGGACAAACTACTCATTTTTTCTGAACGTGCAAGTAAAATACTTATTAATTTTCCTGCAGAAGCACTTAATATTCCCACTATATTTGCTCTAGCTTCGTTTAATGTTGGTAAATTAGCTACATTTTGGACACCGGCCTGATCTAAGACCTCATTATCCATAATTCCACCAATTAATTTTAGATTTTCGTTTTCTTTAGCAAATTTTGATAAAATTCTTGCAGACATTATAGCATCTTCGCCAAATGCTACTGCTGTTGGACCTATAAAGAGATTAGAAAGATCCTTACATTTAGTTTTCTCTAAAGCAAGTTTAGTAATTCTATTTTTTGTAATTCTAAAAATAATCCCATGCTCTCTCATTTGAGATCTTAGTTCATCTAGTTGAGGCATTGTTAAACCCTGATAATGAGTTACCATAACAGCTTTACTATTCTCAAACTTTTCGGTCATCTCAGAAATATAATTTTTTTTTTGTTCTTTGTTCATCATAACGATTAAATATTTTTTCCTAATTTAAGTTTGTATGAAACACCCATAGAAGATGTGATGAATGCAGCTTTAACTAAGTCACCTTTTACAGTGTTGTTTGATTTTTCTTTTTCCAAAGCATCTAAAACAGCATTATAGTTTTTTATTAATTGATCATCATTAAAAGATTTCTTACCAATACTAACTCCGATATTACCATCTTTGTCATTTCTTATTTCGGCTTGTCCAGATTTTGCATCAGAAATTGCTGTTTTAAGATCATCAGTTACTGAGCCTAATTTTGGATTGGGCATAAGTCCTTTGGGTCCTAATACTTTTCCAAGTTTCGATAACTTTATCATCATAGAAGGTGTACAAATTAATTTTTCAAAATCCATTTCACCACCTTTTATTTTTTCTATAAACTCATCACTACCAACAATATCTGCGCCAGCATTTTTAGCTTCTTCAGCTTTAGCATCTTCGCAAACAACAGCAACTTTTACTTTTTTTCCTGTTCCCCCTGGAAGATTAACCACTGTTCTAATATTTACTTCACTTTTCTTTTGCTTGTTATTAATTTGAAAACTTAAATCTACAGACTCGTCAAATTTTGTTGTACAATTTTTTTTAACCTCAGGAATTAATTTCTCTATTGCTTCTGCAGGAAGATCTGAGGTTTTTTCAGGTAATTTTTTAAATCTTTTTGATGGCATTAATCTTTTACCTCTATTCCCATTGATCTTGCAGATCCTGAAATAATTTTTACCGCTTGATCTAAATCTAAAGCATTTAAATCAGCCATTTTTT
>LIBV01000007.1 GCA_001438335.1 Pelagibacteraceae bacterium BACL5 MAG-120820-bin39 | reverse complement strand
ACAGCTTTTTTGTCATGAATTTTTTCTTTAATTTTTGGATCCAAGGTTTCCCAGGCAAGTTCTAAATTTGCAAAACAGGTGTCTCCTCCAACAGGAGGGATTTTTAAAGACTTTAAGACAACCACCTTAGTGGGTGTTAAATTGTAACTTACGTCGCTATGCCAGTTTTCTCCCCATTGATTCTTTTCTTCTTTACCTTTGATAATTCTTACTATCTCTGGGTGTTTTTCTAATCCCTTTACATAAGCATGTGTTTCTAAGGGACCGAATTTTTCAGCAAGGGCAATTTGTTGTACTTGAGTAATTGGCTGATCTCTAAAAAAAATTACTTTATGTTCTAAAAGTAAATCATTAATTTTTTTAAAATTTTCATCAGAGACATCTGTTAAATTAATTCCTTTAATTTCTGCCCCTAATGCTCCTGATAAAAGTTTTACTTCCATATTATTTTTTTAATTTATTAGCTAATATTAAATCTTTATTTGAAAATTTTAAACTATTTAAATTTATAAAATCATCCATTAAATTAACTTTTTCCTCTTCAAATTCGCTTACTTTTCTTGCATCTAGATTAATATACAAAGATAACACCTCTGTTGTTGCAGATAGTTTTTTTGAGGATTTTTCAATCATTTCCATTTTGTAATGTAGTCTTTTTTTATCATGATCAAAGAATGTTAAATTAACTTCAACTTCATCACCTTCTTTAACTTCACTGTTATAAGTAGTGTGGGTTTCAACAACCATTGTGCTCATACTTGTCGTTTTTGCTGACATTTCTCCCATTTTAAATTTTTCAAGCATTAATTCCCAAACTTGATCAAACACCAGAATATAGTAAGCCATATTCATGTGATTGTTATAATCCGTCCATTCTTTTTTAATTATCTGATTTGCTATATGTACTGACATTTAATTTTTATAATCTGGTTCTTCTTTGTCTAAAATTTTTTTTATTTGATCTAAATGCAACTGTGCTAGATTTATTGGATAGTCAGCAGTTTCTTGTGCAGTTTTTTCTGCTATTTCATCACTAACAATATTTAATTCTTTGTTCGTTGATAAAGCTGTTAAGTAAGTTTCAGCAGCTTTTTCAAAATAGTATAAGTAGTTAAAACCCTCAGCAACAGTTTCACCAGTTGTAATAATTCCATGATTAGCTAAAAGTAAATGTTGTTTATTTCCTAAAGCGTTGGCCATTTTAATTGACTCATCTTCAAACCCTAGTCCACCAAATTCATTAAAGATAGAAACTCTATTAAAAAAAATCATGGTATTTTGATCTATAGGTTTCATGATAGGATCTTTTAGAGTCGATAGCGCTGTTGCATATTTTGAATGAACATGAAAAATGCATCTTGCATGGGTAACTTTTTGGTGGATTGCTCCATGTATGTTTATTGCTGTTGGATCAACTAAATCTGGTTTTTTCTTTAGTTCTTCAATATTATCTTTGGTAACTAAAATTATGTCACTAGCTTTAATTTGACTGAAATGAAGGCCAGCTTTGTTTACATAAAAATCAGTCGAAGAACCTGGAACACATGCACTAAAATGGTTAGCAACTCCTTCATGCATATTTAACCTAGCTGTCCATCTAAAAGTTGCAGCTAGATCTTTTTGTAATTCTGTTATTTCCATTTAAGATAATCTAGCATATAATTTAAATTACAAAATATGAACAATAAAGTTTTTATATCATGTGCGGTTACTGGATCGGGTGATACAGCAAGCAAACATCCTGATTTACCAAAAACACCTCAACAAATAGCAACTGCTGCAATTGAAGCTGCAAAAGCAGGAGCAGCTATAGCACATATTCACGTAAGAGAAGAAGATGGAAAACCAAGTAGAAGATTAGAATTATATAAAGAGGTTGTTGATAGAGTTCGATCAAGTGAAACTGATGTCATCTTAAATTTAACCACAGGTATGGGTGGTGACCTTGATATTGGACAAGGCAAAAATCCCTTAGAATTTGGGCCAATGACGGATATGGCAAATATTATGGAAAGAATTGCTAATGCTGAACAATTTTTACCAGAAATTTGTACTTTAGATGCTGGAACTTTAAACTTTGGTGATGGGTCGGTAATTACAGTTAATACCCCCAACGATCTAAGGAAAGCTGCAAAAAAATTGTTAGAAATAAATGTAAAACCTGAAATCGAAGCTTTTGATTTAGGTAATATGTGGTTTGGTGCACAGTTATATAAAGAAGGATTGTTGAGTGATCCACCAATGTTTCAAATGTGTTTAGGGATACCATGGGGTGCTCCTGCAACTCCTTTAGCTATGCAAGCAATGAAAGATATCATGCCTAAAGAAGCGGTTTGGTCTGGTTTTGCAATTTCTAGAAATGAAATGCCTTATGTAGCACAAACTGTAATTATGGGAGGCAATCCTCGAGTAGGTTTAGAAGATAATTTATATTTATCAAAAGGTAAATTAGCAACCAATGCTCAGCTAGTTGAAAAAGCAGCAAGAATTGTAGAAGATCTTGGATCATCAATAATGACTCCAGCAGAAACAAGAGAGAAATTGAAGCTTGTTAAACATCATTAATGTCCAACATAAAAAAAGTAGCAGTTATTGGAACTGGTGTTATCGGAGCAGGGTGGATTATTCGTTGTCTAGCTCATGATAAAATTGTTTATGCATTTGACAAAGATATAAAGTTAAAAAGAAATTTAATTTCTGAGATTAAAAGAACTTGGCCTTCTGTAAAAAAATTATTTAATAAAAAAAAAATTAATTTAAATAATTTTCATTACTTTACTTCAATAGAAGAAGCTTTAAAGGATGCAGATTTCATTCAAGAATGTGCCTCTGAAAATTATTCATTAAAAACAAAATTAATGAATACAATTGGAAAATACGCCAAACCAAATTCTATAATTGCTTCCAGTTCTTCAGGTTTACTTCCAACAAGAATTTATTCTAAATGTAAAAATCCTGAAAGAGCTTTAATAGGACACCCATTTAATCCTGTATATCTATTGCCAGGTGTAGAAATTGTTCCAGGTAAGAAAACTTCTAAAAAATATTTATTAGAAGCGAATAAATTTTATAAATCAATTTCAATGAATCCTGTAATGGTTAAACATGAATTACCTGGTTATTTATGTGATCGATTACAAGAAGCTTTATGGAGAGAGGGCTTGCATATAATTAATGAAGGACATGCATCAACTGAAGATTTAGATAGAGTAATAGAGGATGGCCCTGGATTAAGATGGTCTTTGATGGGTACCTTTTTAACTTTTCATTTAGCTGGAGGCAAATCTGGAATGAGACATATGTTGGAACAATTTGGCCCAGCATTAAAATTGCCGTGGACTAAATTAAAAGCGCCAAATTTATCAAAGTCGCTCATAAATAGATTGGTAGAGGGCACTAAAAAACAATCAAAAGGTAAATCCATATCTCAAATAGCCAATATTAGAGATCAATACTTAGTTGAACTTCAAAAATTAAGAAAAAAATACGAAAATAAAATCAGACACTGAGATGAAAAAGTTAACACTTAGCGCTAGTTGCCTTTGTAAAGGTGTAAAATTTAAAACGAGTGGTGAACATCGAGATGTCTCGAATTGTCATTGTATTCAGTGTCGAAAAACCCATGGAATTTATGGTGCTTACTCAAATGTTAAAGATAAAGAGCTTAATTTTTTAAGTAAAAAAACATTAAGATGGTTTAAATCGTCTAAAAAAGCAAAAAGAGGATTTTGTAATAAATGTGGAGCTAGTATTTTCTTTAAATTTGAAAATTCAGATACGATATCGATAGCAGCAGGAATGTTTGATACACCAACTAAGCTTAAAACAATTAGAAATATATTTGTGAAAACAAAATCAGATTTTTATAAAATAACTGATGGTCTTCCTAAATTTCAAAGATTTTCAAAATAAAATTAATCTAGTCTAATTGCGTTACCATCCACACCTATTACTTGACCGGAAATTCTAGCAGCTTCATCGGAGATTAAAAAACTACAAGTTAGCCCAATATCCTCTTCATAGATCCAACAATTCATTGAAGCCATAGAAATAAATTCTTTTTCAATTTGTTTTTTAGATACTTTTAAAAACTTAGATTTATCTCTTACCACTCTGACCATTCGATCACCTTTTATGGTCCCTGGACATATAGCATTCACTCTAATTTTAAATTTACCAAGTTCCATAGCCAATGTTTTAGTAACACCAACAATTGCCCATTTGCTTGCAGCATAAGGAGAGCGAAGTGGGAAACCCATGATGCCAGCCCCAGAGGATAAATTTATAATTGAGCCACCTTTATTTCTTTTAATCATTGGGATGGCTAATTTAGTAAAATAAAAATGACTTATTACATTTACTTTTAAAGTTTTTTCCCAATCTTCAGATTTTAAATTTTCAATAGTTCCTGTTGGTCCAGCAATACCAACATTATTTATCAAACAATCTAATTTCTTAGTTTTTTTTGAAATATGTTTGAATAACTCTGTTACAGCGTCTTCATTTGCAGCATCACACTCATAAACAAATAATTTTTTATTATTTAAAGGATGTTTTTTTGCTCGAGTTAAATATTTTTTTTCAATATCACATATAAAAACAGTAGCTCCTTTAGCAAGACAAACTTTAGCTGTAGCCCAACCAATTCCAGATGCTCCAGCTGAAATTACTATTTTTTTATTATTTAGAGTTTTAAGCATTAAATCTTTTCAAGTGGATGTTTAGACATTAACTTTTTTAAAAATTATTTATGACTTTAACAAAGATGACTGAAGCTCTTTATTTGTAATGTACCCTTTAATATTTCCTTGTTTATCAATGACTTCACAATTTGAATTTTTACATACTATTTTAGGTAAGAATTCCTCAATAAACTGATCTTCCTGAACTCTGATTAAATCAGCTTTATCAATACCTTCAGATTGGTTTGCAGGCCGCATTATAATTTTTGCTTTAATCACTTTTGCTCTATTCACATCTTTTACAAAAGCCTCAACATACGCATCTGCAGGATTCATAACGATATCTACAGGGGATCCTACCTGAACTAATTTACCAGCATTTAAAATTCCAATATGATCTCCAAGCCTTAATGACTCATCAAGATCATGAGTAATAAATACAATTGTTTTTTTTAATTGAGATTGAAGATCTATCAATTGTTTTTGCATATCACTTCTAATTAAAGGATCTAAAGCACTAAATGCTTCATCCATTAACATGATGTCACTATTTGTAGCTAATGCTCTAGCCAATCCAACACGTTGCTGCATTCCCCCTGAAAGTTGATTTGGATATTGATGCTCAAATCCATTTAATCCAACAGCTTCAATTTTTTCCATGGCTATTTTATTTTTCTCTTCTTCTACTTTGCCTTGCATTTCAAGGCCGTATCCCACATTCTCTAAAACTGTTTTATGAGGAAATAAACCAAATCTTTGAAAGACCATACTCATTTTGTGTCTTCTAAAATCAATAAGTTGTTCAGGGTTTAAACTCATTACACTATGGCCTTCTACTAAAACTTCACCATCTGTTGGATCAATTAAACGATTTAAGTGTCTAATCAAAGTCGATTTACCTGATCCAGATAAGCCCATGCACACAAATGTTTCTCCCTCTTCAATTTTCAATGAAACATTATCTAAACCAACGGTATGTCCTGTTTGTTCTAAGATTTCTTCTTTTGTTGCCCCTTGTTTAACTAGAGGCAAAACAGATTGTGGTTTATTGCCAAAAATTTTATAGATATTTTTAATTTCAATCTTAGCCATTATTTACTTTTTTTATTTTGTGGAGTAGATCTTTCTTGAAGGGTTTCTCCATAAGATTGAGTAATTCTATCTAAAACAATCGCAAGCAATACTATGGCAATACCAGCTTCAGCAGCTTTACCAACATTCAATTGTTGTAAGCCTAGCAAGACTTCATCGCCTAATCCTCTAGTACCAATCATTGAGGCAATTACCACCATTGATAGGGCCATCATGGTACATTGGTTAATACCTTGCATAATGTTTGGCAGTGCTAAAGGTAATTGAACTCCAAGAAGCTTTTGTTTTTTACTTGCACCAAAAGCATCGGCTGCTTCGATTACTTCTTTATCAACTAACCTGATACCTAAGTCGGTTAATCTCACTAGAGGAGGCACTGCATAAATAAAAGTAGCTATGATTGCTGGAACAGCTCCCAGACCAAATAACATAATTCCAGGAATTAGATAGACGAATGCTGGAATTGTTTGCATCAGGTCTAAAACAGGAAGTAATTTATCTCTTATTCTTATGCTTCTTGCCATCAATATTCCAATTGGAATACCAACTATCGTACATAGAAAAATACTAATTAACATTATTGCAGTTGTTTCAATGGCTTTTTGCCAGAAAATTGGATGTAAAAATCCAATAAAAAAAGTGCAAAAACCAACAAATACTGTAGTTCCAATTTTTCTACCACTTGCAAAATAAGCTATAACTACAACTCCTAAAATCACTAAAGGCCAAGGAGCTAGAATTAAGAAATTCTTTAAAGCAACTAGCATTGCCAATAAAAAATTATTTATAGCTTCAAATATCCATCCATAATTTTCGTTTAATTTTTTAAATGCATCATTAATCCAAGCCATTAATGGTAAATCCAACCATTTAGGCCATTCTTGTAGCCAATCAAATTTTAATAATTCCCCAACATTGTCTGGTTTTCTTTTTGAAGAGGTATAGCTGATAAAAAGTAGCCAGCCAAAAAAGACTAGCATCACAAAATTAAATATATTTTTTTTACTTTTAAAGAATTCTTTCATTAAGTTTTTTATTTAGAATGAAAGAGCCCCTAAGGGCTCTTTCAGAATTTAATAATTTAATTAAGTATTAAAGAGCTGCCTCAACTTTTTTAGCAACGTCTGCTGGTACCCAATCTTTCCACATTGTTTCAGTTTTCAAAAACTCTTTAGCAGTTAATAACATGTCTCCATCTGACTCGTCTTCGTAGAAGGCTAACATTTTGTTAACTGTTGCTGTAGGGATTGTGTATTTTTTCAAGAACTCAGTTTGTGCAGGGTGTGCCTTAGCCCATTCTGTTAAAACTGATTTAGTTAAAGCCATATCTTGGTATTCAGAAGCACAAGATTTTTTATATGCATCTTTACCATTTGCTTTGATTGCTTCAACCACTGCAGACATATCTGCCCAACATTTTGCTTCATAAGCTGGTTCTTTTAATCTTACTAGATCAACTTTTCCCATTAAACCAGTTGGTGCCCAGTAATAAGTAAAGATTGGTTGCTTTTTAGCAAACGCCCCTGCGATTGCAGCATCCAATGCTCCACCAGAACCTGGATCAAAGTTTGTGTAGTATTTATCTAAACCATACTCTACTTGTTTAACGTAGTTTACAGTGTAGCAAGTCCAACCTGAAATACAGCTTGTCATTCTACCTTTAGAGGGATCTTCTGGATCTTTAAACAGCGCAGCTATTTTTGGATCTTTCATATCTTCTACAGATTTTAAATTGTATTTCTCAGCTGTAGCTTTATCTACATAGAAAGCTTGTTGTGAGTCAGGTGTGTTAACACCAATATTCATAATTGTTCCAGCTTTTTCATGTGGCTCATAATTACCAATAATATTGTCATACCAAACTTCAGTAATTACATCTAATTGCTTATCATAATGAGCAGCCATGATAGGAGTAGTACTTCCTTTAGTAACTGAAACCTCACATCCATATCCATTTTCTAAAATAAAACTTGAAATGGCCGTATGAATATTAGCACTTGACCAGTCGAAATCTCCAAGTCTAGCTTTACATGCTGCATTAGCACTAGTTCCGACTAATGATAAAGTAGATATAAAGAAGGCAGAGAGAACTAATTTTCTTAAAAATTTCATAATAATTATCTCCTTAAAGTTAAGTTTATTAATTTATAGTAACACTTTATATAAACTAAATTCAAGATATAAACTAAACTCAAGGGACATAATTAAGCACAACTACAAATTGATTTGAATTATGCTCAAAAGTAAATAATCATTTAATTATGCAGAATATTTCAAAGATTCAAAAAGATAAAAAAAATTTGATCGTTCAATGGAGTGATGGAGAAGAGAGTTTATTTAATTATTTCTGGCTAAGAGACAACTGTCCAACAGCTCACGACAAAGATTCGAACCACAGAATGTTTAACATTCTTGAGGTGTCAGAAAATTTAGAAGCTGAAGATTTCAAATTAACTGAGGATGGCAAACTTGAAGTTAAATGGAGTGAAGGCAACCATATTAGTTATTATGATCCTAAATGGTTACGAGAAAATTGTTATACATTAAAAAATAAACAAAAATATAATTCTCCTTATCAATTGTGGGATAGTTCTTTAGAACAAAATTTAGAAAGTGTCTTTATTGAGTATGATAAAATTTTAAATTCTGATGAGGGATTAATTGAGTGGTTAGAATTATTACACCATAAAGGAATAGCTATAGTTAAAAATGCGCCAATCGAAAAAAATTCTGGTTTTAATGTATTGAATAGAATTAGTCACACAAGAGAAACTTTTTTTAAAACTCCTTTTGAAGTTATCAGCATTCCAAAACCCAATAATTCAGCTTATACATCTCACGCACTACGAAATCACATGGATCTTCCTTGGTTTGAAACGCCACCAGGTTTTCAATTCTTGCATTGCTTAATAAATTCTGCAGATGGAGGAGATTCTTCAGCAGTAGATGGTTTCGCTGTAGCAGATTATTTAAAAAATAATGAAAAAGAAATTTTTGACATACTAGTTAATGTCCCTCTAAAATTTAGAGATAAAGATTACACTCAACAATCTATTAGAGGTTTTCATGCACCAGCAATCTCTTTAACTAAAGATGGAGATTTTAACGATATCAGATTTAGTGTGGCTACTATGGATGCTTTAGATTGTCATCCTGATATAATGGACAAAGTTTATAGAGCCCATCATAGATTTGGAAATTTATTACACGATAAAAAATTCCAAATTGATTTTAGAATGCAACCAGGAGATATTTTCTCATTTAATAATAGAAGGTTGCTGCATGGTCGAACGGCCTTTAATCCAAATTCTGGACATCGACATTTACAAGGTTATTATATTGATCGAGATGAAGTTTTAGGTCGATTAAATTATTTGAAACAATAACTT
The DNA here is from genome assembly GCA_001438335.1 of Pelagibacteraceae bacterium BACL5 MAG-120820-bin39. GTDB lineage: Bacteria > Pseudomonadota > Alphaproteobacteria > Pelagibacterales > Pelagibacteraceae > Pelagibacter. The sequence goes on along the minus strand of LIBV01000007.1, from coordinate 9,916 downwards.
TATAAATTTTCAAAAATTAAATTATTATTTTGATATTTTGAAAACTCTTTTTTAGATTTGATTGTATAAAAATATTTTTCTTTATTTAGATTGTTAATTTTTTGATTTTCTAAAAAGGATTTATCTAAAATCAAACAATCAATAGCTTTGTTTTTTGCTTGTTTTACAATATTTTTTACACTGGTATTCGTTCCAAATGATAAACCTACTTTGGTGTTTTTTTTAATTTTTAAAATATCTAAAATATTTTTATGCTTAAAAGAAATAAACACACATTTTGAATAATTTTTTGTTTCATTTAAAAGCTTCTTTAATAAAGCCTTTGAAAATAAAGGTTTAATTTCAATAAATAGAAAAAATTTATTTTTTGATAATTTTAATAAATCTTTAAGTAATGGAATTTCAGCTTTTTTATTTTTGCTTATCTCTTTTAGCTTTTGATAATTTACATTTTTAACACTTTTAGAGATATTAAATGTTCTTTTTAAAGTAAAATCATGAAAACACACAAACTCCCGGTCTTTAGTCGCGTGAATATCAGTTTCTATGCCAAAGCCTCTGTTAAATGATTTCTGAAAAGAAATTAATAAATTTTCTTCTAATTTTTTATTTACTAATCCTCTATGAATTAAATGCATTCAAAAAATTATTTCCAGCCAGCAATCGTTTTAACCTCAAGATATTCATGAAGACCCCACACCCCACCTTCACGACCGTTACCAGATTGTTTATAACCTCCAAACGGGGTTCCAGCATCTGGTGTATTACCATTAATATAAACACATCCTGATCTTAGTTTTTTAGAAACTCGATGTGCTTTTTCTTTGTCTTCTGTTTGTAAATAATTTCCCAAACCATATTCCGTAGCATTTACAATATCTACTGCCTGATCTTCATTTTCAAAAGGAATGATGGATAATACTGGACCAAATATTTCCTCTTTAGCAATTCTCATTTCATTTTTAACATCAATAAATATTGTTGGTTTAATAAAATAACCTTTATTTAATCCATGGGGTAACTCAGGACCACCAGCAGCAAGAGTTGCACCTTCATCTATACCACTTTGAATTAGATTAATAATTTTATCGTATTGAATTTTAGATACTACTGGACCAATATGATCTCCTTTTTTTAGGGCTGAATCTACTTTGATTTTATTTGCCTCATCAATTGCTTCTTTAACCGCTCTATCATAAATGGATTTTTCAACTAACATTCTGGTTGGAGCATCACATGATTGTCCTGAGTTACTCATTACATTTTTAATTCCATCTCTAACGGCATTAGGGTAGGAGTCTGCAAAAACTATATTTCCACCTTTACCTCCAAGTTCTAGACATACTCTTTTAATGGTCTCTGCAGCATTTTTAGAAATCAATCTTCCAGCTCTTGTGGAACCAGTAAAAGAAATCATATCGATATCTGGATGAGCTGACATATGATTACCAACTCCAGCTCCATCTCCATTCACTAAATTAAACACTCCAGCAGGAAAACCAGCTTCATCAATCATTTCAGCAAACAACATCGCTGAGATAGGTGCAATTTCGGAGGGTTTTAAAATCATAGTACAACCTGTTGCTAAAGCAGGAACAACTTTTAGCGCAATTTGATTTATTGGCCAATTCCAAGGGGTAATTAATCCACAAACACCAATTGGTTCATGAACAATGTTGCTGTTGGCGCCAAACGTTTCTTCAAATTTAAATTCTCTAAGTCTTAAAATAAAATCTTCTAGGTGTGCTTGTCCAGAAGTAGTTTGTACTGATAATGACCAGTCAATGGGACATCCCATTTCCATTGAAATAGCTTCAGCCATTTCATTAAAACGTTTTTTGTAAATAGTTAAAAGTTTTTCTAAAAGTTGAATACGATCATCTTTTGAACTTTCTTTCCAAATTACAAATGCTTTTTTTGCACTTTGTACAGCAAAATCTAAATCTTCTTTTGTTCCATTAGAAATTATTGCAAAAGGATCTTCATTAGATGGATTGATTACCTCAAGATCATTTGATTTAAATGGTTTTACCCACTTACCGTTAATATAAAAGTTTCTTTTATCTATCATGAGATATTAATAACACATTAATTAAATCTCATAACCTTTTTCTTCAGGTTCATTATCAGTGAGTTCTTCTGGAAAACCATCAGCTCTAAATTCAATATTATTTAAATCTTCCATTCTTTTTACAATCATAGATGACCATGCACGAGAACCATATTTTTTTTGACCATCTTTAAAAATTTTTACAACCAGTGGAGATATTTCTAATGGGGCATTTAATTTTTGAGCTAAGTTATCAAATAAACTTGTGTCCTTAACCACTAAATCCATAGTAAAATTTATATTATAGGAACCATTTAGAATAACCTGACTTTCTGTTTCATGAACAAATGAATTACCAGAGGATACCGCTATGCCTTTATAAACTTTTGCAAGATCTAGATTAGATTTTTTTGCAACTGTCCATGCTTCACCCAAAGCAACTAAATGTGTTGAGGCTAAATAATTAGTAATCACTTTTAATACTGTAGCGCTAGCAAGTTCACCAGTATGCAAAATTTTTCTACCCATTACTGTTAACGCAGGCAGAATTTTTTCAAAAGCTTGTCTATCGCCACCTACAAAAATAGCAATATTACCAGTTGCTGCTCTATGGCAACCACCGCTTACAGGACCATCTAATGGAATTGCTTTTTTTTCAGAAACTTTTTTACCAAGTCTTTTTATTTCAGACTCATCAGTGGTACTCATCTCTAACCAAATTTTATTTTCTGAAAGACCATTAATTATTCCATCTTCACCTTCCATGACCTCAGCGCAGATTTGAGGAGAGGGTAAGCAGGTAATAATTAAATCAACTTGTTCAGCTAATTCTTTAGGTGAATTGGCAATATTTGCCCCTTTATTTGAAAATTCTTTTATTATATCTTGATTTAAATCTCTGACTGTTAAATCAAATTTATTTCTTAACAAACTAGATGCTAATTTGCCTCCTACATTTCCCAAACCAATAAAACCTATCCTCATTGTTTCTCCTTTAATATAAATTTTAATAATCCTATTCTTAAATTTAATGAAAAGTATAATTTAAGTAGATATGATATATTTAATTAATAAAAATGCACTCAGTAAAAATAGAACCAAAACTAAATAATTCCAACATTCAAAAAGTTGGGTTGATTGCTTTAGCTACAGATTTTATGATTGAAAAAGATTTTTTAAGCATAACCAAAGGTTTGAATATTGATTTATTTGTTAATCGAATTCATTGTTATCACCCACTTACCACTGAGAACTTAATTAAGATGTCGGAAGATATTACTAATGTTGCTGATGATATTTTACCTAACGAAAAATTAGATTGTGTTGTTTATGGATGCACATCAGGAACTATTGCTGCTGGATATCAATCAATTAAAGAAAAAATTAACAAAGCCAAACCAGAAGTGATGGTTACTACCCCAAGTACAGCCGCAATTAATGCCTTAAAAAAAAATAACATAACTAAATTATCTTTGTTCACTCCATATAGTAAGAGTTTAAATGAGGATGTTGCTAAATATTTTATTAAAGAAGGCTTTACAATTACTTCAAATGCATACTTTGATATTGATACAGATACTGACATTGCAAAAGTAGATCCTGAATATCTTTATGAGACCATGTTAAATATGAATTTAGATGAGGCTGAGGCTCTTTTTATTTCGTGTACAAATTTACCAGCTTTGAATATTATAAAAAGACTTGAAGATAAATTAAATAAGATTGTCTTATCGAGCAATCAAGTTTTAATTTGGGATACTTTAAGAACTTTGGGTAGAAAAGATAAAATACAAGGATATGGAAAATTATTTTTAGAAAAATAATTATGCTATTTACAAAAGAAGAATACCAACAAAGATTAAATAAAGTTAAAAAATCAATGCGAGAAAAAGGTATTGATTTATTAATATCACAAGACACTTCAAACATGAATTATCTAACAGGCTATGATGCTTGGTCATTTTATTATGCCCAATGTGTAATTGTTCATGTGGATGCTGATGAACCTATTTGTTTTGTAAGAGCACAAGATGCTGGTGGTGCTTATATAAAAACTTATTTAAAAGATGAGAATATTTTTGTTTATGATGAAAAGTATATACATACTTGGCCTTTGCACCCTTATGATGCTTTAGTAGATCTTGTGAAAGAGAAAAAATGGGACAAACTTTCAATTGGTCTTGAAATGGATACTCATTATTTCACTGCCTACTGCTATGAAAAAATTAAAAGTGGTTTACCCAATGCAAAACTGGTTGACTGCGAAAGATTAGTAAACTGGGTCAGAGTTGTAAAATCTGATGCCGAAATTAATTATATGAAAGCGGCTGCAAAAATTACCCAAGCAGCAATGAAAAAAGCATTTGAAGTTATTAATCCTGGTGTCAGACAGTGTGATGCGATTGCAGAAATTCAATCAGCATTAACTAAGGGAACGTCAGAATTTGGTGGAGAATATTCCGCAATAGTCCCATTATTACCTACAGGTGAGGGAACTTCTGCTTCGCATTTAACTTGGACAGATGACAAATTTGTTGAAGGAGAAGCCACTATTATAGAAATTTCTGGTTCTCACAAAAGATATCACTGTCCAATGGCGCGAACAGTGTTACTGGGTAAACCTGATCAACTTAAAATTGATACAATGAAAAAAACTAATGAAGCACTGATGGCAGGTGTGGATGCTGTAAAATCTGGTAATACTGCTAATGATGTGGCCCAAGCATTTTGGAAGGTTTTAGACAAATATGGTATCGAGAAAACCTCAAGAACTGGCTATTCAATTGGCATTGGTTATCCACCTGATTGGGGTGAACATACTTTAAATATATCTAAGGGTGATATGACTGTTTTACATCCTAATGTAACTTTTCATATGATTGCGGTAATGCAATTTGGTGGATGGGGAGTAGAAGCCTCTGAAGCGATCAGGGTAACTGAAACTGGCAGTGAGTTATTTTGCAATCTAAGTAAGGATTTACATATTAAAAATTAACTTGATTATCAACAAAACAAATGTTTTAAACTGCGATGTCCAAAAATGAACAATTTGTCAGATTCGAAAATGTTGATAAGAGTTACGACGGTAAATTATTGGTTGTTAAAGGATTAAACTTAGATATAGCTGAAGGCGAGTTTGTAACTATGTTAGGACCTTCTGGTTCCGGTAAAACAACTTGCTTAATGATGTTGGCTGGATTTGAAACTCCAACAAATGGACAAATATATTTAGACGATAAGGTCATTTCAAACATTCCACCTCATAAAAGAGGAATTGGGATGGTGTTCCAGAATTATGCTTTATTTCCACACATGACAGTTTATGAAAATTTAGCATTTCCATTGAGAGTTAGAAAAATTCCAAAAGATGAAGCTGATAAAAAAATTGATAAAGCTTTATCAATGGTATCACTTCAAGGGTTTGAAGCAAGAATGCCAATGCAATTATCTGGAGGCCAACAACAAAGGGTGGCGGTAGCAAGATCTTTAGTGTTTGATCCAAAGTTAGTTTTAATGGACGAACCATTAGGAGCATTAGATAAAAATTTAAGAGAAAATATGCAATACGAAATTAAACATATTCACGAAAGCATTGGGGTAACTGTTGTATATGTTACTCATGATCAAACTGAAGCTTTGACGATGTCGAATAGGATTGCAGTTTTCAATGATGGAAAAGTTCAACAACTTTCAAGTCCTGATGAATTATATGAAAGACCTGTAAATTCGTTTGTTGCAAAATTTATTGGAGAGAATAACACCTTTGCTGGAGAGATAACCGAAGCATCTAGTGATAAATGTAAAGTGAAACTAAAATCAGGCCAGGAAATTTTAGCAAATCCAATTGTTGCAAAATCTAAAGGAGAAAAAACTACGGTATCCCTTAGACCTGAAAGAGCCATTATTGATCCAAAAACAGATATGGATAATCATCACAAAGGTAAAATAGAAGAAGTGATTTATCATGGTGATCACACTAGATTAAGAGTGGATTTACTTGGAAATAAAGAGTTTATTTTAAAAATTCCAAATAGTTCCAGTCGTATGGATATTAAATTAGGTGGCGAGATAAGTATCGGTTGGAATAGTATCGATTGCAGAGCTTTAGACCCACAAATTTAAAAAAATAAATCCTCATAAATTGTTAAAAAATGACCTGTTGACTTTAATGTCGATAATTGTTTTAGTGTTATTTTATAAAAACGTTTAAACGGAGGAAAAATGAAAAAATTAGGTAAACTATTACTTGCTCTTTCTTTTGTACTTTCTGTAACAACTTCAGCATTTGCAGTTACTGTAGTGTCTTGGGGTGGAGCTTACACAGAGTCACAAAAATTAGGGTATGGTGATCCGACAGCGGCTAAACTTGGGATACCTGTAAATTGGGTAGACTACACTGGTGGATTATCAGAGATTAAAGCTCAAAAAGAAGCCGGAAAAATTACATGGGACATCATTGATGTATTTGCAATGGATACCATCGTAGGATGTGATGAAGGAATCTTTCATGAATTCGATTTTGACAAAGATTTCGCGCCTGCACCAGATGGAACATCAGCAAGTAAAGATTTCTTCACTAGCATGCCTTCGAAATGTGCAGTTGGAAATATTCTTTACTCATGGAATTATGCATACAATACAAACAATCTAAAAACTGCTCCAAAAACGATCAAAGATTTCTTTGATACAAAGAAATTTCCTGGAAAAAGATCAATCTATAAAGGTGCGATGAGTAATTTAGAAATGGCTTTAGCAGCCGATGGGATGAAACCAGGCAAAGGTGGAGCTAACATATATGAAGCACTTCAAACTGAAAAAGGATTAAACAGAGCTTTTGATAAGATCAAAGCACTATGTACAGATCCAAAAGGTGGATGTGTATTCTGGAATGCTGGAGCTCAACCACCAGAACTATTAGCTAATGGTGAAGTAGTAATGGCAACAGGTTGGAATGGTAGATTTTTTAATGCAGAAATTGGTGAAGGTTCGCCTATCGCGCAAGTATGGGATGGACAAATTCTTGACTATGAATATTTTACATTAGTAAAAGATGGACCAAACTACTCTAATGGAAATGCAATGAAAGTGCTAAGAGAAATGACTAGCCCTGAGATGTTAGCTGGAAGTGCTAAATATATTGCATATGCTCCTTGGAGAAACTCTTCAATTGGTATTATAAAAGCTGGAGAGCCTTGGTATAAAGATGGTAAAACAAATATGGTACCACAAATGCCAACAGCACCAGAAAACACTAAATCTTATATTTTGATGGATGCGATATTCTGGGCAGATAATGATACTGAGATTTCAGAAAAATGGGAAGCAATGAAAGCTGGACTATAATTTAGTTTTATAGTTTAAATTTTTATTATAATATTAGGGCGGTTGATTTTTTAACCGCCCTTTTTATTTTTAGAAAATAGAAAATATTATGAGCCAAGAACAAATACTTTCTTCTGATGGAATTCCTCTAGAGCAAAGTCTTAAAAAAGCTGAAAGAAAAAATAAAATACGAGCAACACTTCTTGTTGCTCCATTATTCGTATTTTTATTAATCACTTTTGTTTTTCCAATTGGAGATATGTTGTTTAGAAGTGTTGATGATCGAATGATTACTCAAACTTTGCCAAATACTTTTAAAGCTCTTGAAAAATGGGATGGCGATAGTTTACCTGATGAAGAAGTTTATGAAGCTTTTTATAAAGATTTTCATCCTTTAGCAGTAAATAAAGAAGCAGGAAAATTATTTCAAAGATTAAATTATGAAAAATCAGGTTTTAGTAGTGGATTAAAAAGTACTAATAGAAAAATTATAGATTTTGAACAAGGAAATTATAAAGAGCAGTTCATGAAGGCACACAAAATATGGAAAGATCCTGAATACTGGGTAGCAATTAAAAATACCGCACCAAATTTTTCTTATGCAAAATATTTGAAAGGTCTGGACTTAGATTTAGATAATTATGGAAAAATTGTGCAAGTGGAAGAAGATCGACGAATTCATAAAATTTTATGGATGAGAACATTAAAAGTTGCTTTTTGGGTGACAGTTTTTTGTTTTATTCTCGCTTATCCAATCTCACATTTACTTGCGACACTGCCAATAAAATACAGTAATTTGCTGATGATATGCGTATTATTACCCTTTTGGACTTCGTTATTAGTAAGAACTTCTAGTTGGATGGTTTTGCTACAACAGCAAGGTCCTGTTAATGATTTTATAGTTTGGCTAGGGTTAGCCTCTGATGATAATAGACCAGAGTTAATGTATAATGTTATTGGTACATTTGTTGCAATGACACAAATTCTTTTACCATTTATGGTTTTGCCTCTTTATAGTGTTATGAAAACTATTTCTCCAAGTTTAATTAGAGCAGGAAAATCTTTAGGAGGAACTCCATTAATTTCTTTTTATAAAATTTATTTTCCATTAACAATTCCTGGAATTGGTGCGGGGTGCTTATTAGTTTTTATTCTTGCCATAGGATATTATATTACACCAGCTCTAGTTGGAGGTGCTAGTGGTTCTTTAATTAGTAATACAATTGCTTATCATATGAAAAGTTCATTAGATTGGGCCTTTGCTTCAGCACTTGGAACAATGCTTTTAGTTGGAGTTTTGGTAATTTATTGGATTTATAATAAACTTGTTGGAATAGATAATATAAAATTAGGATAAAAAAAATATGTCATTACCAAGTTATACACCACTCAATTATAGAATTTGGCACTACTTTTATTTGATTTTTTGTGGATTGGTATTTTTCTATTTAATAGCACCACTATTTGTAATTATACCTCTATCTTTTAATGCTGAACAATACATACACTTTTCTTCAAAGATGCTTGCTCTTGATCCAGAGGGTTTTTCTTTAAGATGGTACGAAGATATGTTTTATGGAACAAAAAACCCATGGGGTCTTGCAACTAAAAATAGTTTTATAATTGCTTTTTTTGCAACCATTGGATCCACTGTCCTTGGTACCGTTGCTGCATTAGGATTGAGCAGTAGACACATGCCGTATAAAGCAGCTTTTATGGCTTTATTAATTTCTCCAATGATTGTGCCATTGATTATTTCTGGTACAGCAATATTTTTCTTTATGGCTAAAGTTGGTTTAGCTGCAACCCATACTGGAATTATATTAGCTCACATAATTTTAGGAACTCCTTTTGTCGTTATCACTGTAACTGCTACACTTACAGGATTTGATCACAGTGTTACAAGAGCTGCTGCTAGTTTAGGGAGCAATCCACTTAATACTTTTATGAAAGTAACATTACCATTAATTATGCCGGGAGTTATCTCTGGAGCTTTATTTGCTTTTGTTACATCATTTGATGAAATCATAGTTGTATTATTTTTAGCTGGATTAGAAAATACAACCATACCAATTCAAATGTGGGTTGGATTAAGAGAACAATTAAGTCCAACTATTCTGGCAGTTGCAACTTGTTTGATCATCATGTCTACATTAATTCTTGTAAGTGCTGAGCTTTTAAGAAGAAGATCTGAGAGACTTCGAGGAATAAATAGATAATCTAGTTATTTAATTAGAATTAGAAGTTAAGGTTTTAATTTCTAATATGTTCTCATTAGGATCTTTAATAAAAAAGGTTTCTTGCTCATATTTGGTACCCTTAAATCTTAAATAAGGCTCATCATAATATTTTGCACCTTTTTCATTTAATCTTTTTTTTAAATTATCAAAATCTGCTCTTGATAAATGAACTCCAAAATGTGGTACTGAGACATTTCCCATGTCAACGTCATGTCTTTCGCTGTCTAATTTATGTTCACTGGCATGTAATGTTAATTCATTTCCCCAAAAATCAACATCTGCCCACTCCTGAGCTGAATTATCT
>LIBV01000006.1 GCA_001438335.1 Pelagibacteraceae bacterium BACL5 MAG-120820-bin39 | reverse complement strand
GTTACCAATTTGTTTTTAAAGATCAGGTATGGGTTTTAAGATGAAAGATTTAAATCAAACAATTATTAAATTTGGTTATGAAGAAAATTTTAAAGATCAAGATTTTTTTATTTCTAATAGCAACAAACATATTTTTAATTTACTGGATGTTTGGCCCAAATGGGAAAAGAATTTTTTAAATATTATTGGAGAAAAATTTTCTGGGAAAACACACATAATTAATATTTTTTTGGAAAAATTTAAAGGCATTAAAATAAGTTCAAAAAAATTAGATAATGAATTTTTAAAAAAGATCAAAATTTATCAAAATATTATTTTAGAGGATTTAGATGAAGCGGTTGATGAAAACTTGCTATTTACTTTTCTAAACATAATTGATCAGGATAACAAATACTTAATTATAACCACAAAAAAACCTATCACAAATATGCAATTTAAATTAAAAGACTTAAAATCTAGATCATCAAATTTTTTATTACTAAATATAGAAAAGCCAGATGATGAATTAATTTTTGCTTTAATATTAAAAAATTTATCTGATCGTCAAATCTCTATAGAAAAAAAGTTAATTGATTATGTAATAAAAAGAATAGATAGATCCTATAGTAAAATATTTGATTTCATATATAAGATCGATGAGATAAGTTTAAAAAAGAAAAAATCTATAGACCTTAAAATTATTAAAGAGGCTCTGGGAGAATAATTGAACAAATATAGAAGTCACCATTGTAATGAATTAAGAAAAAATAATGTCGGACAAGATGTTATTTTATCTGGTTGGATTAATAAAAAACGAGATCATGGAAATTTGTTATTTATTGATTTAAGAGATAATTATGGAATTACACAATGCATCATAGATCAAGAAAATATAAACTTTAAACTATTAGAAAGAACCCCATTAGAGACTGTAGTAAAAATTGAGGGAAAAGTTGTAGATAGAACAACCGAGACAATTAACAAAGATATTGAAACTGGTGAAATAGAAGTAACAATTAACAATTCTGAAATTTTAGGTACTTGTAAAGAGTTACCTATGCCTGTGTTCAGTGATCAAGAGTATGCTGAGGAGATTAGACTTAAATATCGATTTCTAGATCTTAGAAGAAAAAAAATACACGAAAATATAATCCTTAGATCAAAAGTGATTTCATTCATCAGAAATGAAATGAATAAACTTGGATTTTTAGAATTCCAAACACCAATTTTGACCTCATCTAGCCCAGAAGGTGCAAGAGATTTTCTTGTTCCTAGTAGATTAAATCCAGGGAAATTTTACGCATTACCTCAAGCTCCACAACAGTTCAAACAATTAATAATGGTATCTGGATTTGATAAATATTTCCAAATAGCACCTTGTTTTAGAGATGAAGATGCAAGAGCAGATAGAAGTCCAGGAGAATTTTATCAATTAGATTTAGAAATGTCTTTTGTTGAACAAGACGACGTTTTTAATGTTGTTGAAACTTTAATGGTTAATACTTTTAAAAAGTTTTCAAATAAAAAATTAAAATATGATAAATTTCCTAAGATTTCATATAAGGAGGCTTTACTTAAATATGGTAGTGACAAACCTGACTTAAGAAACCCGCTAATAATTAATGATATATCTGATCTTTTTTCTAGGGACGACATTACATTTGAGATATTTAAAAAACTTGTAAAATCAGGATCTAAGGTCAGGTGTATTGTTACAAAAAATACAAAAGACAAACCAAGAAGTTTTTTTGATAGTATTGATAAGTGGGCTAAAGAACAGGGTGCATCAGGTCTAGCATATTTTACTCTTGAAAAAAATAATGAAATTACGGCAAAGGGACCTGTTGGAAAATTTTTCTCAAGTGAGTCCTTATTAGAGATTATGAAAATTACTGGAGCAGAAGTGGGGGACAGTATTTTCTTGTCATGTGGAAAAGAAAAAGAATTAGTAAAAATAATTGGTTTAGCTAGAGATAAAATTGGCAAAGATTTAGATTTAATTGATGATGATATTTTTGCATTTTGTTGGATAGTTGATTACCCCATGTTTGAGAGAGACGAAGTGACTAATAAAATAGAATTTAGTCACAATCCTTTTTCAATGCCCCAAGGGAATACTGATAAATTAGATTTAGATAAACCTTTAGATATTCTTGCATACCAATATGATATCGTTTGTAATGGAATTGAGCTCTCGTCTGGTGCAATAAGAAATCATAAACCAGACTTGATGTATAAATTATTTTCAATTGCTGGATATGACAAATCGCAAGTTGATAAAAAATTTAGCGGGATGATTAATGCTCTAAGTTATGGTGCTCCTCCTCATGGTGGTATAGCACCTGGAATAGATCGAATTGTGATGTTGTTAGCAAATGAGAAAAATATTAGAGAAGTTACAATGTTTCCAATGAATCAAAATGCTCAAGATTTAATGATGAATGCACCATCGGAAGTTACCGAAGATCAGCTTAAAGAATTAAATTTATCTATAAAATTAAAAAAATAATTATTTATTTTTTTCCTTTTAAACTTATTTTAACATCAGATAAATCTACAAGGTTTTTCTTATAGTTATTTCTAACAAAACCCTTACTGGTGATATCTTTTACAATTTTTAGTAATTGGTTTTGATCTTCAGAATTTTGTTCATCCATCGAAGTATTATCATTTCCACCTATAGCTGGAGTATGTGCTAGATCTTCTCTATTTTGATAAGAAATTGCAAGTTCTCTGAAAATATAATCTAAAATTGAACTTGCACTTAGTATTCTATCATTGCCATGAACTTTTCCTGATGGTTCAAATTTTGTACCAACATAGGCATTTATAAATTCATCAAGTGGCACTCCATATTGAAGTCCCAAGGATACTGCTATTGCAAAATTATTCATTAAAGCTTTAACTAATTCACCTTCTTTACTTGTATCAATAAAAATTTCTCCAATTTTTCCATCCTCATACTCACCAGTATGCAGATATACCTTATGATTTCCAATAGTAGCTTTTTGAATGTATCCTTTTCTTCTATCAGGCATGCCAAATCTTTTTCCTGGTCGATCTGAATTTTTATGAACAGCTGCAATAATTGTATCTTTATTTTCGGTTTTTATTTTTGAATTATCTGAAACTACATCAATTTTTTTAGTCTCAATTACTTTATTATTGTTTGGATCTAGACTTTTTGTTTTTCGGTTATCAAGTTTTACGTCTAAAACTTCAAATTTTCCATCATCTCGTTTTTCAAGATTTTTAAGCTCTGTTTCATTGATATCGTCTAAATAATGATTAACTTTAAACGTACATGTGTAATATGTTTCTACTAAATACTTTGCCATTTTTCCTTTATCTAAAATTTAATTTGAATATTGAATCATTTAATTTATATACAAATTCAAATTTTAGTCTAATTTAATTTATACAATTTAAGATTGAATAAATATTTTAAAATTATGTTGACACTTTTAAAACAAATTTTCACTTGGTGGAATCGAGATACTTTTGGAACAATGTTACAAACTATTTTTTATGGCAAATTAGCTGGCCAAGACTCTTTTGGAAATAAATATTATGAAAGCAGAAATGGAAAAAGATGGGTAATTTATTCTGATGAAATTGATGCCTCTAAAATTCCAGTTGAGTGGTATTCATGGATGCATTTCACACATAATAAAATTGAAAATAATCATATTCTTCAAAAATATGATTGGCAAAAACCTCATCAATCTAATTTAACTGGGACTGATCAAGCTTATTACCCAAATAAAAATAAAGATGGAATTGAAAAAAAATATAAAAGTTGGAAAGAATAAATTTAATTTATTATTTTTAAATACTATATTTATTTTATTTTTTTCACATTCTTCCTATGCAATTGAAAATTTAGAGGGAGCTTTTACCGATGTTAAAATTTTAGATAAAATAAGCTCTAAAAATAATTTAATTAGTCTTAAAAATAGTGAAGAATTAATTTTTGGTGATCTTGCTATAAAAAGTATGAAATGTAAAAATTCTGAGTTTGATGATAATCCTGAAGTCACTGCTTATATACAAGTTCGTGATCTAACTAATAAAGATAATAATGAAGTTTTTATTTTTAATGGTTGGATGTTTTCCTCAAGTCCTTCAATAAACCCTTTTGATCATCCTGTTTATGATATTTGGCTAGTTAAATGTTATTAGATAACTTTTTCATTATCTAACCAACTCACATTAAAATCAGAATTAATAAATTTAGGATGGTTTAAAAGTATTTTATGTAAAGGAATTGTAGTTGTAATTCCCTCAATAACAAATTCATCTAATGATCTATTCATTCTTTGAATTGCCTCTTTTCTATTTCTCCCATGGCAGATAAGTTTACAAATCATACTGTCATAAAACGGTGTTACTTTGTAACCCTGAAATATGGCACCATCTACCCGAGTTCTAAATCCAGAGGGCTGATGACACATTCCAATTGTTCCAGGCGAGGGTTGAAAATTTTTACTAGGATCTTCAGCATTTATTCTACATTCGATTGCATGACCTCTAGGATTGATATCGCTTTGTTTTAAAGCAGTTTCACCAGTGTAAGCGATCCAAATCTGTTCTTTAATTATATCTACTCCAGTAACCATTTCTGTAACTGGATGCTCGACTTGAACCCTAGTATTCATCTCTAAAAAATAAAATTTTCCGTCTTCATAGATAAATTCTACTGTTCCAGCGCCTTCATAACCAATTTTACTGACCATTTTTACGGTTTTTTCAAAAAGTTCTTTTCTAATTTCATCATTCAAAACTGGACTTGGTGTTTCTTCAATTAGTTTTTGATGTCTTCTTTGCACCGAACAGTCTCTTTCATGCAAATGTACTGTTCTATTTTTTCCTGCTAAAATTTGTACTTCAATATGTCGAGGATTTTGAAAAAATTTTTCAATATAAACTTCATCATTACCAAAATATTTTTGAGCTTCAGATTTAGCAGTAGAAAATAAAGTTTCAAATTCTTCTTCTTTTTTTACTATTTTCATTCCTTTTCCACCACCACCACCTGATGCTTTGATCAAAACAGGGAATCCTATTTTTTTACATAATTCTTTCGCTTCATTGACATCTTTTACACCACCTTCAGACCCTTCTATAACAGGCAAACCATTTTCTTTAGCAATTCGTTTTGCTTGGATTTTATCACCCATCATTTCAATTAGCTTTGAAGAAGCCCCAATAAATTTTATATTATTTTCCTCTAGCACTCTTGCAAAATTTGCATTCTCTGAAAGAAAGCCATACCCAGGATGAACTGCTTCAGCTTTAGTAAGTTCAATTGCTGACATTAAAGCAGGAATATTTAAATAACTATTTGCAGGTTGATGAGATCCTATACATACACTTTCATCAGCCAACCTTACATGCATACTATTTCTATCAACATCGGAGTGTACAGCTACAGTTGCAATTCCCCACTCTTTGCAAGCTCTAATTACTCTAACTGCAATTTCCCCACGGTTTGCAATTAATATTTTTTTGAACATTATTCTAAGATGATAATGGTTTGCCCATATTCAACTGGCTGACCATCTTCGACACATATTTCTTTAACAATACCATCAGCAGTAGATGGAACATGATTCATTGTTTTCATGGCTTCAACAATCATAATTGTGTCACCTTTTTTAATTTTTTTTCCAATTTCTACAAATTTTTTAGCTCCTGGTTCTGGTGAATGATAAGCGGTACCAATTATTGGTGAAGTAACTTCGATCCCTGTTTTTAAATTTTGTGTTTTACCAGTGTCCCCAATGGTATTATTAGATTGTGGTGTAGATAAATTTATTGGTTGTTGATTTACAGATATACTGTTTTTTGAGACTTTGATTTTGGTATCTTTATCGGTATATTCTATCTCTGTAAGACCAAATTCATCTAAATAATTACTTAATTCTTCAATTGTTTTTTTATCTATTTTCATTTTTGTAAAAGCTTTTGCATAGAAATTATGGCCAAAATATATCCTTCCGCACCCAGACCAAAAATTCCACCAGTTACTATATCACTAATTAGAGATTTATGCCTGAATTCCTCCCTTTTATAAATATTTGAAATATGAAGTTCAATTATAGGTTTTTTAAATAGATCTAAAGCATCTCTAATTGCAACAGAAGTGTGAGTAAATCCTGCAGCATTGATAATCATACCATCAAATTTTTTTCTAGAGTCTTGTATCAAGGTTACAATTTCGCCTTCAATATTAGATTGTGTGAATTCTAAATTAAGTCCAATTTCTTTTGCTTTATTTTGACAATTATTTCTCAAATCTTCAAAAGAAGTTGAGCCATATTGTGATTGTTCTCTTTCACCTAATAGATTAAGATTTGGACCATTAATAACAATAATTTTATTACTCATTCAGCTCTTATACATGATGAAAAAAATAAAAAAAATAAAAATTAAAATTAATGGCAAAATTATATTAGTAAATGATAATAGTAATTTACAAGAATTGGTAAATAAATTGAAAATTCCTGTGAAAAAAGTAGCAATTGAATTAAATCAAGAGATTATAGATAAAAGTAAATTAAAGAAATATATTTTAAAAAAAAAAGACAAAATTGAAATTGTTCATTTTATTGGAGGTGGGTAATATTGAAAAAAGATAATTTAATAATTGCAAAGAAAAAATTTAGCTCAAGATTAATTGTAGGCACAGGTAAATATAAAAATATGACTGAGTGTGCAAAAGCTATAAAATTATCTGGAGCAGAAATTGTTACAGTTGCTGTAAGGAGAGTAAATATTACTGATAAAAAAAAACCTCTACTAATGGATTACGTTGATCCAAAAAAAATAACTTACTTACCCAATACAGCTGGATGTTTTACTTCAGAAGAGGCATTGAGAACTTTAAGACTAGCTAGAGAGATTGGGGGATGGAAGTTGGTTAAACTTGAAGTTCTTGGAGATAAAAAAAATTTATTCCCAGATATGATTGAAACACTTAAATCAACAGAAGTGCTTACAAAGGAAGGCTTTAATGTAATGGTTTATTGTAATGATGATCCGTTGATGGCAAAAAGATTGGAAAATGTTGGTGCTTCAGCAATCATGCCTTTAGCTGCTCCTATAGGATCAGGGTTAGGAATTTTAAATAAAGTAAATATTAAAATTATTAGAAGTCAAACTAAACTACCATTAATAATTGATGCTGGATTGGGACAAGCTTCCGACGCAACTATTGCTATGGAGCTTGGGTGCGATGGTGTTTTAGTTAATACAGCAATAGCTAAGGCTAAAAAACCTTTTGACATGGCACTTGCATTTAAAAATGCAGTAGTATCTGGTAGACAATCTTTTCTAGCAGGCAGAATTGAAAAAAATTTAATGGGCAATCCATCATCTCCTTTAGAGGGAATTATTTAGATTTTTTTAAAAAATTTTTTTTTTTTGAAAGGTTTTTTTACAAATTTTTTGTTATCTTTCATCTCTAAATCTATTAGATCTTTTTTTTGTTGATCTATATTTCTAAGTTTTTCTATATGTTCAGCAATTTCTATAGTTTTTTTAGTTTTATTTTGAAAATCAACTTTATACTCAGGTATTATAAGTGAATTATCTATGATTATATCAATAGTCATTTTATTTTTTTTTTCAAAATAGGTTAAATCATCAATAAAATTCTCTTTAAGAAAATCTGAAATTTTTTCACACACTCTAACTTCTACAAATTTTGCTCTAAGAATAACTGCTTTTAATTCAACTATTTTAAGCAGCTTTTGAGCAAAAGACTCATCTGTAAGAGCCACCTTCCATTTGATGGCACTTTCCCTTAATCTTTGTCTAGACATCTCAAGTAACCCAAAATTACTTATCCTTCCAATTTGAATTCTTGCTCTGTCAGTTCTACACTTTTCTTTTAGTCTTCGCTCAACCAACCTTCGATTGCCATAACTTAGCATATCAATAAAGTCTATAATTATAAGGCCTGATAAGTCTCTAATCTTAATTTGTCTAGATATCTCATCAGCTGCCTCAAGGTTTGTATCTAAAGCAGTGCTTTCAACATTTTTACCTTTGATGGAACTACCTGAGTTTATATCTATTGAGACAAGTGCTTCTGTAGGATTTACTACTAAATACCCACCAGAACTTAATTTTATTTCCGAGTCAAATATTTGGTTTAGTTTTTCTTCAATGCCTTCTTCAATAAAAAGTGGAACTTTACCTCTATACTTTTTAATTTTTTTAACATTTGACGGCATCATCATTTTCATAAAGCTCTGAGCTTTTCTATAGCCTTCGTTACCTTCAATAATTATATTTTGTGTATTTTCATCATACATATCTCTTATAGTTCTTTTAATAATCTCACTTTCTTGATGAATCAATGCTGGAGCAATTGAATTAATTGCTGTCTCTTTTATTTGATTCCAAGTATTGATAAGTGTGCTTAAATCGTGATTGATTTCATTTTTAGTTTTATTGCTACCAGCCGTTCTAACAATTAAACCCATTTCTTTTGGAATTTCTATCTCATTTAAAATTGTTCTAATTTTTTTTCTATCAGCAGGATTAAAAATTTTTCTTGATATTCCTCCTCCTTTAGGAGTGTTTGGCATTAGAACAATATATTTCCCTGCTATTGAAATAAAAGTACTTAATGCGGCTCCTTTTTGTCCACGCTCATCTTTAATTACTTGTACAAGAATTACTTGATTAGGTTTAATTACTTCCTGAATTTTATATCTTTTAAATCTAAATTTATTTTGATTTATTTTTTCTTTTTCTTCTAAGTTTTCTTTAATTTCAATATCATCCTTTTTATCAACTGGATCTTCGATTTCTAAATTACCCTCAGCTATTATCTCTTCCTCTTTAGCTTCAACTTCTTTTGATAATTCTTCCCTTGCTTTTTCTTCCTCTTCTTTAAGTTTTTCTAGATCACTTTTGGGAATTTGATAATAATCAGATTGAATATCATTAAAAGAAAGAAAGCCATGTCTTTCTCTGCCAAAATCTATGAAAGCAGCCTGTAAAGAGGGTTCAATTCTACTTACTTTACCGAGATAGATATTGTTTTTAATAAGGTTATTTTTTAACCCTTCGTATTCATAATCCTCAATATTGCCTTCTGATTTAAGTACAACTCTAGTCTCATTTGGATGTGAAGCATCAATATATAAATTTTTTTCCATAATTTTTGATTTAATTGTTTCATTTAAATTTTTAGTTAATAAAATTTTGTATAATTCTTGTGCCTTATCTTTAACAAATTCCCCTATATAATGGAATTAAAATGAACAAAATTATAAAAAATTTATCAATTGCTCTGATAGGTTTTTTATTAGCTATATCAGTATTAATCTTAAGTATATTGTGGTCTTTTTCGAACAATCTTCCTGATTATAAATTTTTAAAAAGTTACAAACCATCAGTTTCAAGTAAAGTATTTTCTGGTAATGGTGATTTAGTTGCTGATTTTTCACAGGAAAAAAGAATTTTTGTTCCTTATAACTCAATTCCACAAAATGTAATCAATTCATTTTTATCTGCTGAAGACAAAAACTTTTTTTCTCATCCAGGGGTTGATGCTAAAGGAGTTTTGCGTGCAATAATTAACAATATATCAAATATAATTTCTTCAAAAAGACTTGAAGGTGCCTCTACAATAACACAACAGGTTGCTAAAAATTTTTTGTTAACAAATGAAGTCAGTATTAATAGAAAAATTAAAGAAGCAATTTTAGCATTTAGAATTGAAAGGGCGCTTACTAAGGAAAGAATATTAGAATTATATTTAAATCAAATTTATCTTGGGAGTGGAGCTTACGGAGTTGCTGCAGCGAGCTTAGAATATTTTGATAAGTCAATTAAAGAATTAAATTATGCAGAATCAGCATTACTAGCTGCTTTACCTAAAGCTCCCAGCAGATACAATCCTTACAGAGATAAAGATTTAGCAAAATTTAGAAGAGATTTAATTGTACAAAATTTATATGATAATAACTTCATAGATAAAAATGAATATGAACAAATTATTAAAGAAGAAATAAAATTAAAAAAATCTGAAAAGATTTATTTAGAAGATGCCCAATATTATATTGAAGATGTAAGAAAAGACATTATAGAAAAATTATCTTATGACAAAGTTTATAAGGAAGGATTGAATATTAATACTCCTATAAATTTAAACTTACAAAGAATTGCAACAGAGTCTTTAAGAGATGGATTGATAGATTATGATAAAAGAAGAGGTTGGAGAGGAGCTTTAAAAAATATAAAATATTCTGAAAATTGGTTTGATAAATTTAAAGAATATCAATTAGAAAAAACACTTGGTTGGGAAGTTGCGATAGTAAAAAAAATCTCTAAATTTTCTGCAACAATTGAAACTGAAAATAAAGAAAATGGCTCAATTAAATTTGATGATATTTCTTGGACTAAAAAAGAATTCAAAGATTTATTTGAAATAGGAGATGTCATTTATGTTAAAAATATAAATGATAATATTTTTAGTTTAAAACAACTCCCAAGAGTAAATGGTGGAATTGTTGTTATGGATCCATATACTGGAAGAGTTTTAGCTTTAAGTGGAGGATTTAGTTTTAAGAAAAGTGAATTTAACAGAGCAACTCAAGCCTTGAGACAGCCTGGTTCAGCTTTCAAGCCATTTATTTATGCCTTAGCTCTTGAAAATGATTATACACCAACATCATTAATTTTAGATGCGCCTTTAGTTTTAGAGCAAGGAGAGGATTTAAAGATGTGGAAACCAGAAAATTATGGAAAAAAATTTTATGGACCTTCGACACTAAGAGTAGGTTTAGAAAAATCTAGAAATTTAATGACTGTTAGGATTGCTCAAAACTTAGGTATAGAAAAAGTTGTAAATTTCTCAAAAAATTTAGGTATTTATGATAATCCTGAAAAATTATTATCAATTTCTCTAGGTTCAGCAGAAACAACGTTGATGAAATTAACCACCGCTTATTCATCATTTGTTAATGGAGGAAAGCTTGTTACTCCAGTAATAATAGACAGAATTCAGGACAGTGAGGGAAAAACAATTTTTAGCGACGAGATGAGAAAATGTACTAATTGTGAGCAAATCTCATTCTCAAGTAACTCATATCCAAAAATTAAAGATAATTATAAACAAGTATTTTCTCCTCAAACAGCTTATCAAATGACCTCTATTTTAGAGGGTGTGGTTCAAAGAGGAACAGGAAAGCAATTAAAGGATTTAAATTTAAATCTTGCAGGAAAAACTGGAACAACTAATGAAAATACTGATACATGGTTTATAGGATTCACATCTAATTTAGTTGTTGGAGTTTATGTTGGTGAGGATGATCCAAAGCCGCTTGGAAAGTTTGAAACAGGTGCGCGAACAGCTTTACCTATATTTAAAGAATTTGTTTCAGAAGCTATAAAAAAATCAGAAGCACGACCATTTAAAGCTGCAGAAGGAACAATCATGATGGTTGTAGATTCTGATACAGGTCAAAAAGCAAAATTTTCATCAAAAAATACGATTGTTGAAGTTTATAAAGAAAAAAATGTTGTAGATGGAAAGGTATTGTATTCAAATAACAATAGATTAGATACAAATAATATACTAAAGTTTTATTAATGGATGATAAATACACAAATATAAAAGCAGAAATAGAAAAAATTAATCATAGAGTTAAGGAGTATCTTTGAAAATAATAAAATATATTCAAAGTTAGAAGATCTAAATACTAAAATGTTAGAAGCCGATTTTTGGCAAGATAAAAATAGATCACAAAATATAATAAAAGAAAAAAAACTATTTGAGGATTTAATAAATTCATACAAAAATTCTGTTGAGCAGTTGAGTGATTTAGACGACTTACATCACCTTGCGGTAGAAGAAAAGAATGAAGCAGTTCAATCTGAAATAATTCAAAATATTAAAGATTTAGGTAAATCAGCAAAAAAAAATGAAATTAAGTGCTTTTTATCTAATGAAGCAGATTCATTGGATTGTTATATTGAAATTCACGCAGGTGCAGGTGGAACAGAAAGTCAAGACTGGGCTGATATGTTACGAAGAATGTATTTAAAATGGTCCGATAATAAAAATTTTAAATCATCATTAATAAGTGAGCATAAAGGTGAAGAAGCTGGGATAAAATCTTCAACCATAAAAATTGAGGGTGATTATGTTTTTGGATGGTTAAAAAAGGAATCAGGAATTCATAGACTGGTTAGAATTTCACCTTTCGACTCTGGTGCAAGAAGACATACAAGTTTTGCAAGTATTTGGGTATATCCAGTTGTAGATGAGAATATAAATATCGAAATTCTAGATAAGGATTTAAGAATAGACACCTACAGATCAAGTGGAGCAGGTGGTCAACATGTTAACACTACCGATAGTGCAGTTAGGATTACGCACATTCCATCAAAAATTGTTGTACAATGTCAAAATGAAAGATCGCAACACAAAAATAAAGAAACTTGTATGAATATGCTTAAGGCAAGATTGTATGATTATGAGATTAAAAAAAAGGAACAAGAAAATCAAAATACTGAAGCGTCAAAATCAGAAATTGGCTGGGGTCACCAGATTAGATCTTATGTTTTACAACCTTACAGATTAGTTAAAGATAATAGAACAAACTATGAAAGTACTAGTCCAGACAAAGTTCTGGATGGTGATATTGATGAATTTTTAGAACAATCATTATATCAATTAAAATGAAAAAAATAATATTTAGACTAATTTTATTAACCGTTTTTATACTTATTGCTACTGTAACCTATCTAAGCACAGTTGGTATTGAAACAAAAAGTTTTAATAGTCAGATAAAAGAAAAAATAAATAAATTAGATCCAAATTTAGACTTAGAGCTTAAAACAGTAAAACTTATATTAAATCCAATAAATTTTACTGTAGATGTTAAAACAATTGGACCAAATTTAATATATAGAAGTAAAAAATTAGAAATTGAAACTGCAAAAACAAAAATTTTATTAAAATATATATTGCAAAATAAATTTGCTTTAAATAATTTAGAAATTTCCACAAAGTCTATTCAATTAAAAAATCTGCTATCGTTTATTAGAGTAGTAAAAAATAGTCCTGAACTTCTTATTCTTGAGACAATTGTAAAAACTGGACATGTCGTAGCTGATATTAATATTGAATTTGATGAAAATGGGAAAATAAAAAATAATTATTCAATTTCTGGCTTTTTAAAAGATGGAAATTTAAGTTTATTAAAAAAAATTTCTGCTGACAAAATTAATTTTCTTTTTGAGATTAAAGATAATCAAACCAAATTGAATGAAATTAATCTTGTTTTAAATGAAAAAAAACTATCATCAAGCAGCATTGAAATTGACAATTCAAAAAAAGATATTGAAATTAATGGTGATTTTTCAAGTAAAGACCTAAAATTTAATAAATCTGACTTAAGTTTAATTTCAGATTTATTTTCTTATGAAATTATGTTTGAAAGTATTAATTTTACAACAAAAAATGATTTTTCATTTATTTTAGATAAAAAATATAAGATTAAAAATTTAAAAATTACTTCTAAAGTAAATTTACACGAACTTTCTGCAAAAAATAATTTTGATATAAAGAGTATCTTACCAGATTTAAGTAAAAATATTTTATTAAAAAACCATCTTATAAATATAATTTATGAAAAAGATAAATTTGATATAAGTGGCAAAGGTTCTGCATTATTTCAAAAAGAAGAGAGTAATATTGATTATATATATAAAAAAAATAAAGAAGTAATAAATTTTAAAGCTAATTTAGATGTAGGAAAAAACCCATTTAAATTAAGTTTTATTAATTATCAAAAAAAAAAGAATTTAGATTCAAAAATAAAATTAGAAATAATCTCTAACGACCAAAAACAATTCTTAATAAAAGAGTTAGATTATATTGAAAATAAAAATAAATTTTTATTAAGAAATATCTTACTTAATAAAGAATTTAAAATAGAAAATCTTGATAAGATTAACTTAGAATTTAAAGATGTGGAAAACAAAGTTAATCAGATAGAGATAACTAGAAATGAAAATATATTTTTTTTAAAAGGAAGTTCTTTTAATGCAAATAAATTAATTGAAGATTTGCTAGACAGCAAAGAAGACAAAAAATTTGAATTGTTTAATAAAAACTTAGATTTAAATATTAATATTGATAAAGTTTTTATCGATGATGAGTATTTATTAAATAATTTAAGTGGCAAAATATATTTCAAAAAAAATAATATTAATGATGCCAACTTATCTGCCTTTTTTTCGAATGATGAAAAATTTACATTTACCGTAAACACAAATAATGAGGGGAAAGTAACAACTTTATATTCAGCTAAAGCAAAACCATTTGTTAAAAGATACAAGTTTATTAAAGGCTATGACGGCGGCTATTTAGATTTTTATTCTGTAAATAAAAATAATAAGTCAAATTCTAAATTAAAGATTTATGATTTTAATCTAAAAGAACTTCCAGCATTGACTAAGCTGTTAACCTTAGCCTCATTACAGGGAATAGCTGATCTGTTATCGGGCGAGGGTATTGGGTTTGATGAATTTGAAATGAACTTTGAAAATCAAAACAATTTAACAACAATAAATGAAATCTATGCAATAGGGCCTGCAATCTCAATACTTATGGAAGGATATGTTGAAAAAAATAAATTAGTAAGTTTAAGAGGAACATTAGTGCCAGCAACGACAATTAATAAAGCAATTGGGACGATACCTATACTTGGAAAAATTCTTGTAGGCAAAAAAACTGGAGAAGGGGTATTTGGAGTAAGTTTTAAAATTAAAGGACCTCCAAAAGACCTAGAAACTACTGTCAATCCTATTAAAACTTTAACGCCAAGATTTATTACAAGAACACTAGAAAAAATAAAAAAATAAAATTAATTTATTTCAATTTTGATGTGTCTTTTTTTGCCAACTGATAATTTTAAATAATTATCTTTAAAATACTTTTTATCAATTAATAATTTTTCATCATTAATTATTTCATTATTTATTTTAATCGCACTTCCTTTAATTAATCTTCTTATTTCACTTTTTGAGTTTTCCAATTTAGATAAAATAACAATATCAACAATAGTTAAATTATTTTCTAACTGCGAATTATTGATATTAATTGTGGGCAAATTAGATCCTGATGAATTTTCAGAAAATGTCTCTTTAGCAATGTTTTCTGCATTAATTGCTTCATCTTTACCATGGAGCATTTCTGTAGCTTTATTAGCTAATAAAATTTTTAAATCATTAATATTATTATTTTCTAAATTCTTTATTTCCGCAATATTCAAATCAGTAAAAATATTTAAGAATTTCAATACATCTCTATCATCGGTATTTCTCCAAAACTGCCAATAATCATAAGCTGATAAAAACTTTTTATCTAACCATATAGCTCCACTTTCTGTTTTTCCCATTTTTGCACCTGAGGCAAGAGTAATTAAAGGTGTAGTTAATCCAAAAGCTTGATTGTTGGAATATCTTTTTATCAACTCAACACCATTAACAATATTTCCCCATTGGTCTGACCCTCCTATTTGGAGAACACAATTTTCTTTTTTATTTAATTCTAAAAAATCATAAGCTTGTAAAATCATGTAATTAAATTCCATATAGCTTAATGATTGTTCTCTTTCTAATCTTGTTTTTACACTATCAAATGTAAGCATCTTATTAATCGTAAAATGTTTACCTATATCTCTAAGGAAAGAAATATAATTTAGATCTTTCAACCAAGTATAGTTATTAACAAAAATAGGTTTTGTTTTTTCATCTGCAACATCTAAAAAATTTTTTAAAATTTTTTCAATATTTTTAATATTTTTTTCTATTTCATCTTCACTTAAAATTTTTCTAGTTTTGTCTTTCCCAGAAGGATCACCAATTCTTGTGGTACCACCCCCCAAAAGAACAATTGGTTGATGACCATGTTTTTGAAGTAATCTTAAGCACATTATTTGTAGAAGACTACCAACATGTAAACTTTCAGCTGTACAATCAAAACCAATATATGCTTTGATACTTTCTTTATCTAATAAACTAGATAGTTCATTTTCACTTGTGGATTGATAGAAAAATCCTCTATCTTTAAATTCTTTTAAAAATTTATTCATAAGTCTATAATTCCACAATATACATATTTTAGTAAAAAAAAATAATAATGGAAAAAAAAGAATTTATTTGTGTTGGCTTGATGAGTGGCACATCTATGGATGGAGTTGATGCTTCTATAATAAAATCAAATGGAACTGATCAATTTATTAATATTTTAGATTGTTATTTTGAATTTGATAAAGAAATTTATGAAAAATTGGTCAATTTAAGGAAATTAATTAATTTAAGTGAAGATTTAGAAAAATATTCAAAAGAGATTGAAATTTTAAACAAAGAATTAACCTTATTTCATGCGAGGATAATAAATAAAATTACCAAAGAAGCAGATGATAAAATTGACCTTGTAGGTTTTCATGGCCAAACAATTTATCATAATCCAAAAAATTTAATCTCTAAACAACTTGGTAACGGTGAACTTCTTAGTCAGCTAGTTAATACTGATGTGATTTATGATTTTAGACAAAATGATCTCAAACAAGGGGGTCAAGGTGCTCCATTAACACCAATTTTTCACAACTTAATTTCAAGTATAATTAGTAATAAATATAATATTAAAAATCCCATACATGTTCTGAATATTGGGGGTATTTCAAATTTAACCAAAACAGTTCCCGTATCAGAAATTGAATCAATCAAAGGTTTTGATGTTGGACCAGGTAACTGTTTGATCGATGAATGGATTAGAAATAACTCATCAGAAAGATATGATGAATTTGGCAAGATTGGAAGATCAGGTTCAGTTAATGAACTTATTTTAAATCAAGCAATAGATAATTTTAAAATAAATACTTATACCAACTCATTAGATATAAAAGATTTTGATACATCATTTGTAAGAGGCTTATCTTTAGAAGATGGATGTGCAACCTTAACAAAATTTACTGCTTATTTAATAGCAAATGGAATTAAATATTGCCATTCGTCTAATAATCAAATTAAAGAAAACTATTTGATTTGTGGAGGTGGAAGAAAAAATAATTTTTTAATTGATTGTATAAAACAAGAATTGTTTAACCAAAAAAATATTAATATAGATCTTATTGATAATTATAATTTTAATGGTGATTTCATAGAGTCTCAAGCATTTGGATATCTTGCAATAAGATCATATCTTAATTTGCCAATATCATTTCCTGGAACTACAGGATGTGAAAATAAAGTTACAGGGGGTGTTTTAGCTAGAAATTATTAAACTAATAAAGAGCAGTTTCTTTTTTTATATAAGTATCTAAGCTTTTTACCAAAGAAGATTCATTTTTTGAAAAAAAATGATTAGCTTCAGGAACTGCTTGAAAATCAACTTTTATTCCTTTTTGAGAACTTAATCTTTTATTTAATTCATCAATATATTCTATCGGAACTAATTCGTCTTTTTTTCCATAAATCATTAATCCAGATGTTGGACATGGAGATAAAAATGAAAAATCATAAACATTAGGCTGAGGTGATATTACAATAAATCTATTAATTTCAGGTCTTCTCATTAATAATTGCATTGCAATTAAAGAGCCGAACGAAAATCCAGACACCCAACATTGCGAATTATCAAAATTTTCTCTTTCCAACCAATCTAATGCTGCAGCTGCATCTGCCAGTTCTCCTTGGCCATTATCAAACTCCCCATCACTTTTACCAACTCCTCTAAAATTAACTCTACATACTGAAAAATCATTTTCCATAAATGCATGAAATGTATCTACAACTACTTTATTATTCATTGTTCCACCATATTGAGGATGAGGTTGTAGTACTAGTGCAATTGGTGAGGTATTCTTTTTACTTTTATAGTACTTAGCTTCTAATCTACCAGCAGGTCCTGGTATAAATATTTCTAAAATTTTATTGTCCATAGATAGTTTGAAAATTTAAAGTGGGTATCTTTACCATATTTATTTTGAAAAATGTTAGTATTTTTTCAAGATTTATACTTGACTATTTCTGTCGGGTATATATATACCCCTTACAACTTAATAATAATTTATGAAACTTACATCAAAAGGACGTTACGCTGTTATGGCTCTGATGGATTTAGCCAAATTTAATAGCAGAAATCCAGTCTCTTTAAGAGATATATCTTTAAGACAGGGAATTTCATTAGATTTTTTAGAGCAAATTTTTTCAAAATTAAAAAGAAATGAAATAGTCCAAAGTATTAGAGGAACTCAGGGTGGATATATTTTAAATAAGCAGCCAAATGAAATTAAATTAGCAAATATATTTCACGCAGTAGATGAAACTGTAAAAACGGTTCAGTGTAAAAAAGAGTCTAAAAAAGGATGTAATGGAAAAGCTACAAAATGTATTACTCATAATTTATGGGATGAACTTGAAACACACATAAATAATTTTTTTGAAAATAAGAGCCTTGAAGACCTACTAACAAGCAACAAAGAAAATAGAATTCAATGAGTACTAGAGAAAAACAAATAGAAAATTTAAAAGATTACAAATATGGGTTTTCAACTGATATAGAAAACATAAGAGCCCCAAAAGGTCTCAATGAAGAAGTAATAAAATTTATTTCTAATATCAAAAAAGAACCAGAGTGGATGTTAGAATTTAGATTAAAAGCTTTTGAGAGATTTAAAGTTTTAAAAGAACCTGACTGGCAAAAACCAAAATATCCAAAAATAGATTATCAAGATTTATATTATTATTCAGCACCAAAAAGTATGGATAATAAACCAAAAAGTTTAGATGAATTAGATCCCAAATTATTAGAAACTTATAAAAAGCTTGGAATACCATTGCAAGAGCAAGCAAGATTAAATGGAATAGCTGTAGATGCAGTTTTTGACTCCGTTTCAGTTGCAACAACTTTTAAGGAAGAATTAAATAAACTAGGAATTATTTTTTGCTCAATGTCTGAAGCTATAATAAAACATTCAGAACTTGTTAAAAAATATCTTGGAACAGTAATTCCAACATCTGATCATTTTTTTGCTACATTAAATTCTGCGGTCTTTACGGATGGTTCATTTGTATATATTCCAGAGGGCGTAAAATGCCCAATGGAGTTATCAACTTATTTTAGAATTAATGCATCTGAAACAGGGCAGTTTGAAAGAACTTTAATTATTGCTGATAAAGGAAGTTACGTCAGTTATTTAGAAGGTTGTACAGCGCCAATGCGAGATGAAAATCAATTACATGCAGCTAATGTAGAACTGATTGCACTTGATGATGCTGAAATCAAATATTCAACAGTTCAAAATTGGTATCCTGGAGATAAAGATGGCAAAGGAGGAATTTATAATTTTGTAACTAAAAGAGGATTATGCAAAGGTAGAAATTCTAAAATTTCATGGACGCAAGTTGAAACTGGTTCTGCAATTACATGGAAATATCCAAGTTGTATTTTAAAAGGAGATAATTCTGTTGGAGAATTTTATTCAATTGCAATTACGAATAATCATCAAAAAGCAGATACTGGAACTAAGATGATTCATCTTGGAAAAAATACTAAAAGTAAAATAATTTCAAAAGGTATATCAGCAGGTCATTCTGATATGATGTACAGAGGCTTAGTTGATATCTCTGCAAAAGCTGAAAATTCAAGAAATTTTACCCAATGTGACTCGCTTTTAATGGGCAATAAATGTGGTGCACACACGATTCCTTATATTAAAAATAAAAACTCAAATTCTAATATTGAGCATGAGGCGACAACCTCAAAGATAAGTGATGAGCAATTGTTCTATTGTAATCAAAGAGGTTTAAATCAAGAAGAAGCAGTAAGCTTAATTGTTAATGGTTTTTGTAAAGAAGTTTTACAACAGTTGCCCATGGAGTTTGCTGTAGAGGCTCAAAAATTAGTAGGTATTAGTTTAGAAGGAAGCGTAGGTTAAATGTTATCAATAAAAAATTTAAAAGCTAAGATTGATAATAAGGAAATTTTAAAAGGTTTAAATCTAGAAATAAAACCAGGAGAAGTACATGCCATCATGGGACCAAATGGATCTGGAAAAAGTACATTATCCAATATTTTATCTGGCAAAAAAGGTTATGAAGTTGAGGGTGAAGTTAAATTTGAAAATGAGAATTTATTTGATTTTGAAACAGAAGAAAGAGCTCATAAAGGTATTTTTTTAGCATTTCAATACCCCCTTGAAATTCCAGGGGTAAATACAAATATTTTTTTAAAAACTTCATTAAACTCAATTAAAAAAGCAAGAGGTGAAAAAGAGTTGGATGCAATAGAATTTTTGAAACTTGTTAAAGAAAAAGCATCTAAATTAAAATTTGATGAAAAAATATTATCTAGACAATTAAACGTAGGTTTTTCAGGCGGTGAAAAAAAGAAAAATGAAATCCTACAAATGTCTATTTTAGATCCCAAACTATCAATACTTGATGAAACAGATTCAGGTCTTGATATTGATGCTTTAAGAATTGTTTCTGAAGGGGTGAATTCTTTAAGAAATAACAAAAATGCTTTTTTAATTATAACCCACTATCAGCGTTTATTAGAATATATAAAACCAGATCACGTGCATGTTTTAAAAAATGGACAAATTATTAAATCAGGTGGTCCAGAGTTGGCATTGAATTTAGAAAAAATTGGTTATGAGGATTTTAATTAATGGAAAATGAAATTAAACAAAATTACGAAAATTTTCTTTTAAAAGAAAAATTTAATGATTCTCAAATTAATAATAAAAAAGATAATTTAGATAATTTTTTTAAACGAGGTTTTCCAAATAGAAGGCTCGAGGATTGGAAATTTTCTGATTTTAACCAAGTAGTTAATGCAAATATTGAAAATTTAAATTATATTGCAGAGATTGATAACAATATTGTTTTTGATCAAAGACCAATTGAAGATTTTGATCATAATAAAATTTTTATTCTTAATGGTAAAATAATTAAGTCTGATTTAGGTTTTGAAGATCAGAGTAAAATTGAAATTTTAGAAGATCACTCTATTGACCAAGAAGATCTTAAAAATTCTTTACTCAACTTAAATAATGCATTCACTGCAAAGCATTATAAAATTCACGTTAAAGAGGGTTATTTAGCAAAAAAACCTTTAATTCTTTATCACAATGTATCGGAAAATTTGAAATCCAGCTTAGTTTCTCTTCGTCTTGATATCGATCTTGATAAAAATAGTTCTTTAAAAGTCATTAATATCTCTAATGAAATTTCAAATAAAAACTTAATTAATATCAGACAAAAAATTAATATTTCAGAAAATTCAATATTAGAAAATTTTATTTTAGATGATAATGAAAATGATAATATTAGATATACACATAGTGATCTAAGTTTACTTAAAAATAGTCATCTAGAATTTTTTATTCTTTCAAAAGGTTCAAAATTTTTAAAAAATGATATTATCTGTTCACTTAATGACAATCATGGCTCTATTTCCTTAAATGGAATTATTAATCTCAATGAAAGTAAGCACCATGAGATTAAAACAATAGTAAATCACAATGAAGAAAATTGTAAAAGCTATCAACTTATAAAAACTGTTTTAAAAGATAAGGCAAAGAGTGTGTATCAAGGAAAAATTTACGTAAATGCTAAAGCACAAAAAACTGATGGTTATCAATTAAGTAGAGCTTTATTACTTAGTGAACATACAGAGTTTAATGCTAAACCAGAATTAGAGATTTATGCAGATGATGTTAAGTGCTCTCATGGTTCAACTTCAGGAAATTTAGATGAAAATTCGATATTTTATTTAATGTCTAGAGGACTATCTTTAACGCAATCAAAAGAATTATTAATTAATGGTTTCTTGCAAGAAGTGGCTGAGAAAATTTCAGATGAAAGGATTAAACAATTTATAAAAAAAATCATGGGGATCCAGGAATGAATATTAGTGAAATAAAAAAACAATTCCCAATATTTGATAATAAAGTT